>JBKPDA010000017.1:0-16210 GCA_046727635.1 Actinomycetota bacterium
CGGCGAGGAGCGGGTGGCGATCCAGCGCCGGTATGGCGCGTCATCCGCGCGTGCCAGAATTTGGGATCGATCATCTAGCCTGCGGCCCGTGAGGGTCTTCGTGGCAGGAGCGGCCGGAGCTGTGGGCAGGCGCCTCCTCCCCATGCTGCGCGAGGCGGGGCACGAGGTCACCGGCACCACCCGCAAGGAGGACAGCGCCTCCCTGATCCGCGATCTCGGCGCCGAGCCCGTGATCGTCGACATGTTCGACCCGGACGCGGTCAAGCAGGCGGTCGCGGCAGCGCAGCCCGAGGTGGTGATCCACCAGCTCACGAGCATCCCGCAGGCGATGAACCCAAAGCGCATAGCCGAGGAGTTCGCGACGAACAACCGGCTGCGACGCGAGGGCACGCGCAACCTCGTGGACGCCGCGAAGGCGGCGGGCGCGCGCCGGATCGTGGCCCAGAGCTTCGGTCAGGCCTATGCGCCGGGCCCGGGCGGGCTGCGCGTCGAGACCGACCCGTTGGCGGTGGAGATTGGCGACATCGTGCAGGCGATCGCCGACCTCGAGCAGGCGGTGACGCAGACCGAGGGCATCGAGGGCATCGCGTTCCGCTACGGCTACTTCTACGGCCCGGGCACGGGCTACGCGTCGGACGGCGCGCAGGCCGAGGCGCTCCGCAAGCGGCGGCTGCCGATCGTCGGCAAGGGCGGCGGCGTGCACTCGTTCATCCACGTCGACGATGCCGCGGCCGCCGCGGTCCGCGCGCTGGACCAGGGGTCACCCGGCATCTACAACGTCGCCGACGACGACCCCGCGCCGGTCACCGAGTGGGTCCCCTACCTCGCCGAGGTGCTGGGGGCGCCCAAGCCCCGCAGCGTGCCCGTGTTCATCGCCCGCTGGTTCGGCGGCGAGTACGGCGTGAACTTCATGACCCGCTCGCAGGGAATCAGCAACGAGAAGGCCAAGCGCGAGCTCGCGCTCGGGCTGCGCTACGCCAGCTGGCGCCAGGGCTTCAAGGAAGCCCTCGGCTAATGAGCTCGCGGCGGTAGATCGGCCGCCCCGTGGACCCGCGGCGGGCCACCTCCTGGAAGCCGCCGTCGCGGAACATCGACACCACGCCCGTGTACGCCTCGCCCGAGCTCGGGCGCCGGTGATCGGGGTCGAGCGGGTAGCCCTCGAGGGTGCTCGCCCCGTGTTGGCGAGCGAAGTCGCCGGCCGCTTCCAGGAGTCGGCGCGCCAGGCCGCTGCTGCGGTGCCCGCGGTCCACGTAGAAGCAGACCACCGCCCACACCGGCCGATCGTCAAGCGGGCCGAGCACGCGGGAGCGCTGCAGGCGCCGATACTCCTCGCGCGGCCCGAGCGAGCACCAGGCGGCCGGCCTGCCCTCGACGTAGGCGAGCAGCCCCGGCGGCGGCTCCCCGTCCTTCACCCGCCGCTCGAAGGCCCGCCGGTTGCCCTCATAGCGGCCGGCTTTGTACTCCGCCGAGGACTGCCGCCAGTACATGCACCAGCAGCCGTCGGCGCCGCCGCGCTCGCCGAACAGCTCCTCGAGGTCTCCCCAGCGATCGGGGGTCAGCGGATGGATCTCGACGTCCGTCACCGCGTCACGCGCAGCCGCACGCGCCCCACCTGCACGCGGTCGCCCGGCCTGACGCGCACCTGCTTCACGCGCCAGCCGTTCACGCGCGTGCCGTTGGTGGAGTCGAGATCGGAGAGCAGCCAGCCCACGCTGGTGCGCGACAGCTCGGCATGGCGGCGCGACACGGTCTGGTCGCCGAGCACGAGGTCGCAAGCCTCGCTGCGGCCGATCACGAAGCTGTCGCCCACGATCCGGTCCGGAAGCGCCAGCGGGACAGCCGGCGGCGGCATCCGAAAGCGGCGCAGCACGCGCCGAATGCGGTCCTGGATGCTGGCCATCGACGGCAGGTCGTCGAGCAGCCGCCGCAGCTCGTCCCAGGTCTTCGCCCCAAGCGCCTGGTCCATGCGCTGGGCGAACGTGTCGAGGCTCAGGTAGCCCGCGGCGTACGAGCGGCGCAGGCGCGAAATGGCGACCGCGCGCTCGCCGTCGGACACGCGGCGGTCTCCCTCCGGACGCGTGCTGTCCATGCGGGCATGGTACGTGCTCCCCATATGATCAGGCGGGAGTGAAGGTGCTCCCCGAGACCAAGATCGAGGGTCCCCCGCCCACCGCGGTGCCCGATGCGGTACGGCGGGCGCCGGCCCCGTTGCACGGCGGCCTGCCGACGCTCCTGCGCTTCATGCGCAGGCATCGGATGCTCACCCCGAAGTACGCGCTGCTCATCGTGCGGCTGTTGCGGCGGCGCTTTCTCACCGGCTACGGAAGGCGCCTCAAGCTCGACGGGATCTGCTTCATCGGCCCGGGCGTGAAGCTCGAGATCGGCAAGACCGCGCGGGTGGAGCTCGGGCGCTGGTCGTGGATCGGGCACGGCACCAAGATCCGCTGCCACGAGGGCGTCGTGTCGATCGGGGCGAAGACCGTGATGGGCCAGGAATGCACGATCTCCGCGTACCAGCTGATCTCGATCGGGCGCGAGTGCGTGATCGCCGATCGCGTGATGCTGATCGACTTCGACCACGGCGTCGTCGAGGTGGAGCGCCCGATCCGCCTCCAGGGCATCTACAAGCGCGACACCCGCGTGGGCAACAACGTCTGGATCGGCTACGGCGCCTGCATCCTGCGCGGCGTGACGGTGGGCGACAACGCCATCATCGGCACCAATGCGGTGGTGACGAAGGACGTGCCGCCCAATGCCGTCGTAGCCGGCGTGCCCGCTCGCATCATCCGGATGCGGAAGCGGCCGAAGAGGATGCGCTTCGAATAAGTCGACTGTCGACTCACCCGGTGGTTCGCGCCCGGAAGCGCCGCACCGTAAGGGGCACCGCCAGGGCCAGTAGCGCGACACACCATCCAAGGGCGCTCACCACCGGATGCTCCATCGGCCACGGCGCATGAGCCGGCATCGCCACGGGGTTGCCGAACAGCGTCCTCACCGCCGCCACCATGGAGCTCACCGGGTTCCAGTTCGACAGCGTGCGCAGCGCGGGCGGAAGGCCGTCGGCGGGCACGAAGGTGTTCGCGAGGAAGGTCAGCGGGAAGACGATCAGGAACACGAATCCCTGTACCGCGTCCGGCGAGCGGGCGATCACGCCGAGCAGCGTGCCTATCCACAACATCGTGAACGCGAACAGGAACAGCAGGGCGAAGCCGGCCAGCGCGTGCGGCACGTCGGTGTGGATCCGCCAGCCGACGATCAGGCCGCTCACCGTCAGCACCGTGAGCGCGAGCGCCGTCGCGGCCATCTCCGCCATCAGGTGCCCGACCAGGTACGCCGAGCGCGACATCGGCAGCGACCGGAAGCGGTCCACGATGCCCTCGCCAAGGTCCGTGGCGATCGACACTCCGGGACCCATGATCCCGAACGCCAGCGTCTGAACCAGGATGCCGCCGATCAGGTACTCGCGGTAGCTGCCACCGGGCACGTGGATCACGCGGCCGAAGACGAAGCTGAACAGCAGCACGAACATGATCGGCTGCAGGGTCACGTCGAGCAGCTTCTCGGGGATCTGGCGCACGTGCGCGAGATTGCGCCGGGCCAGCACGAGGCTGTCGGATACGAGGTAGGCAACGCTTGTCATCAGGCGGCGACCTCCTGCGCCTGGGGGTTTCCGTTGGTGAGCGTGAGGAAGACGTCGTCGAGCGTGGCGTCGCGTCGATGCACGTCCACGGCGTCGACGCCGGCGGCGTCGAGCGCGCGCACGACCTCCATGAGCCGCGTGCCGGACCGCACCGCTGTGACGATCTGACGGCTGTCGCGGTCGAGCGCCGGCTTGCCGTCCGCGAACGGCGCCAGGGCGCAGGCCGCGCGCTCGAGCGCGTCCGGGGCGGCGAGGGTCACCGCGATCCGCTCGCCGCCGATGCGCGCCTTCAGCTCGGACGGCGAGCCCGTGGCCGCCACGCGGCCGTGGTCGAGCAGCACGATGTCGTCCGCCAGCCGGTCGGCCTCCTCCAGGTACTGCGTGGTGAGCACGAGCGTGGCGCCGTCGCGCACCAGCTCGCGCAGGAGCGCCCACAGGTCGTTGCGGCTCTGGGGATCGAGCCCGGTGGTGGGCTCGTCGAGGAAGAGCACGGGCGGCGTGGCCATCAGGCTCGCGGCCAGGTCCAGGCGGCGGCGCATGCCGCCGGAGAACGTGCGCACGAGGCGGTCGGCGGCGTCGGTCAGGGACACTCGCTCGAGCAGCTCGTCCGCGCGCTTGCGCGCCTCCGCCTTCGGCAGGTGGTAGAGCCGGCCCACCATCTCGAGGTTGGCGCGTGCCGTGAGCAGCCCGTCGACGGTCGCGTACTGCCCCGCCAGGCCGATCCGCTCGCGGACTCGCGTGGGCTCCTCCACCACGTCGATGCCCGCCACACTCGCACGCCCCTCGGTGGGTAGCGCCAGCGTGGTGAGGATACGAATCGCGGTGGTCTTGCCCGCGCCGTTGTGGCCGAGCAGGCCGAGTATGGAGCCGGTGGGCACCTCGAGATCGACGTCCCTCAGCGCCCACAGGTCGTCGTAGCGCTTGCCGACGCCCTCGGCCACCACGGCGTGCTTATTCGTACTGTGTATGCAGTGTTCGTACATTGTACGGGCAACTTAGCAGTACACTGTTCGACATGTCAACCGGGGACCGGCGAAAGCGGGGGGAGAAGCGCGGCCAGGAGAAGATCGCGCGCGCCGTTGAGCGCACGGAGCAGGCGCTCGCGCGCGCCGACGAACGCAGCGCACAGGCGATCGCGAAGGCGGAGGAGCGCACGGGACAGGCCCAGGCGCGAGCCGAGGAACGCCCCCGGCAGGCTCTAGAGCGCGCCGAGCAGCGCACCGCCGAGGCGCTCGAGCGCGCAGGCGTGGCGGCCGAGCCGATCTGGGCGCGGCCAGAGCCGGGAGCCCGCCGCGCGGGCTACACGCGCGAGCAAATCGCCCGGACCGCGCTCGCGATAGCCGACTCAGAGGGCTTCGACGCCGTGTCCATGCGCCGTGTGGCGTCAGAGCTCGGCGCCGGCACGATGACGCTCTACCACTACGTCCGCAACAAGGACGAGCTGATCGAGCTCATGGACGACGCGATGATGGCCGAGGTCATCGTGCCCGACGACGAGCTTCCGTCCGACTGGCGCGAGGCGCTCGCCCAGATCGCGCGACGATCGCGCGCCGTCTGGGAACGTCACGCGTGGGCGAAGGACCAGCCCCCGGGCGTCACGATCGGGCCCAACGGGATGCGCCACTTCGAGCAGTCGCTGCAGGCCGTCGCGGGCACGGACCTCGACTGGCTCGACAAGGTGGAGATCATCAACATGGTCGACGACTACGTGCTCGGCTATGTCCTTGGGCAGGGGGAGATCGGCCTGAGCAGCGAAGAGATGAAGGCGAAGTGGGTCGAGCCGATGGGCCGCTACATCGACGTCCAGCTCTCCGAGGGCGGCTTCCCGAATGTGCGGCAGATGGTCGAGGAGCTCGGCGGCACCCGCGCGGCGATCGAGGCGTTCGTCGACACGATTGGCGACAAGCAGCACTTCGAGCGCTCCCTGGCGCGGCTGCTCGACGGGATTGCGCTGTACGTCGAGCGCAAGCGCTGATCAGGGCGCGACCAGCGGCGAGAGGTCCAGCTGGGGCGCCAGGTTGCGAAGCGCCGGCGCGGAGACGGCGCCGCTCAGCGCGGCACCGAGGGCGGCCAGGTGGCCGTCCATGCGTTGCTTCGGATAGTCGCCTGCCATCTCGTGCGAGGTCATGAAGGCCCAGTCGCTCGACTGGATCGCCAGCAGCTCCCGGGTGGCTCGCTCGAGGGCGGCTCCGGAAGCGCCGCTGGCCGCCGCGGCCAGCGTGCGCAGCTCGGCCGCGCGCGCGCTGAACGCGAGCTCGGCCACGCGCGGCGAGTCCCAGGTGCTGAAGTCCTTCGACCTGCCCCAGCTCGACGAGGCCAGCGGCCGCTCCACCAGCTCGATCTCGTCGAGCGCGCTCGGCAGCGTCACCAGCTCGAGACCCGCGGCGGACGCCTCCTCGAGAACGGCCCCGAGGAAGGTGGGGCCCTCGTACCACCAGTGGCCGATCAGCTCGGTGTCGAGCGCGCAGCAGAGCAGCCCGCCGTTCTCGAGCCGCTTGCCCACGTGGGCGACGAACTCACGTGCGTGCTCGCGTGCCAGGGCCAGCGCCGCCCCGTGGTCGTAGGGCTGACCGGCGTTGTTCCACGGCCGCAGGTCGTGCTCGGTGCGGCCGTGGTAGTCGCGGTAGGTGGCGTGCGCCGGGTAGCCCTCGGGGCCCCAGATCAGCTCGATCGTGCTCCAGTCGATCGGAACCGCCACGGGGCCGGCCTCCGTGGCGATCGGCCGCAGCTGGTCGAGCGAGCCGAGCCCAAGCGCCTCGGTCTGATCCACGCAGAAGCAGCGCGCGCCGTACTCCACCAGGTCGCGCTCGAGCCCCGGCTCGTAGCCGCATTCGGGCAGCCAGAAGCCGCCGCTCCAGCGGTCGAAGCGGCGCTCGTGCGAGCCCACGCCCGCTCCCACCTGCAACCGCCTGCCGCCATCGGTGGCCAGGAGCGGCAGCAGCGCGTGCGTGGCGGTGCTGGTCCAGAGCTCGACGCCCAGGTCTCTGAACGCGCCCACGAGATCACCTCCCAGCGCCTCGAATGCCGCGTCGGCGCGCGTGTAATCGCCGGCTGCCCGCCGAACCTCGGCCGCCAGCACCGCTTCGCCCGAGCGCTCGAGCGCGTCCGAGTCCATGTCGTGCACCAGCGCTCGGATCTCCCGCATAAAGGTGAGGAACCTTTCGCCAGCCTCGCCTTTGAGAGCTTCCAGCTGGTCGCACAGCACCGGCGTGAGACCAACGGTGACGGGCTGGCCGCGCAGCACGTCGAGCAGCGGCAGGTAGACCGTGGCCACGGCTTCCCAGAGCCACTCCTCTCCGAACGGCCAGGTGCCGAAACCCTCCACGTACGGCATGTGCGAGTGCAGGAGGAGCGCAAGCGCTCCTCGGGTCTCGGGTCTCGGGTGTCGGGTGTCGGGGCTCAGGAGCAGATGGCGAGGAAGTCGAGCGCCTTCTCTAAAGGCTCCGGCCTCAGCGCGAAGTCGCTCGCCGAGATCGCCGGCACGAAGCGATCGTAGAACGTCTTCGTGATGCCGAGGCGCGCGTGAAGCGTGTCCCAGCCGGCCTTGAGCGCGAGCTCGTGGGCGCGCAGCTTGCGCGCGTGGAAGAGACCGAGCAGCTCCACCGACTCGAAGCTTGCCTCACACAGCTCGCGGAACTCCTGCGCGTGGTACTCGCGCAGGTGCCAGGGGTTGCCCGACTTCTCGGCGCCGGCCGGCGCGAGGGTGAGCACGTTGGGGGTGCTCACGTAGACGGCGCCGCCGGGGCGAAGGAGCGAGCGCATGTGGTCCAGCACGGCCTTCGGGTCCTGCACGTGCTCGATCGTCTGGAGGAAGACCACGGCGTCGCAGGGCTCGGAGTAGGTCTCCACGAGGTCGCGGACGAAGCGCACGCCGGGCCGCGTGTACTTGAGGCGAGCGTGGCCGTGGGCGTCGGGATTGGCGTCCACGCCAGTCACGTGCGTGGCGCGGCGGGCCAGCACGCGGGTGCCGTAGCCCTCGCCGCAGGCCATGTCCACCACGTCCAGGCCCGCGCAGCGCTCGGCGATCCACTCGTACACCGCCAGATGCCGCCTGAACCAGTAGTTCTCGGCCGGGACGTCGGGCAGCGTACGCTCGCCGGTGAGCTCGAGCGGCGGCACTCCATCCGGCTGATCACGCTGCACGTGCTCTCGCATAGCAGGCAAAACGGGCGGCGAGTATATGAACGAGAGGGCTATAGTCCGCCGCCGCATGCCGGCTGCCGCTGCGGAGCAGATCAAGGACGCGAACGTCCGCTACCACGACGTCGCCGCCCGGGAGTACGACGCCAAGTGGGGCATCGACTTCGGACATGAAGCCGGGCGGCAGGTGCTCGGGAAGATGAGAAAGGCCCTCGGCGCCCAGCCGTCACGGGTGGGGCGCGCGCTCGAGATCGGCGCCGGCACCGGATACTTCACGCTCAACCTGCTGCGTGCCGGGCTGATCGAGGACGCGGTGGCCACCGACATCTCCCAGGGCATGCTGGACGCGCTGGCCTCCAGTGCCGACCGCCTCGGGGTGGAAGTGGAGACCGTGCGCGCCGAGGCTGAGCGGCTGCCGTTCGACGACGAGTCCTTCGACTTGGTGTTCGGGCACGCCGTGCTTCATCACCTGCCCGACCTCGATGGCGCCTTCGCCGAGCTGTACCGAGTTCTGCGTCCCGGCGGCACGATCGCCTTCTGCGGCGAGCCGTCGCGCTACGGCGACCGGCTGGCCTCGTACCCGAAGCGCGCCGGCCTGCGCGCCGCGCCGCTGTGGCGAGCGTTCATGCGCGCCGAGGAGCGGCGCAACGGCCATTCGACGCCCGAGGAGGTGGAGGAGCACCAGCTGGAGGGCTCGGTGGACGTGCACGCGTTCACGCCCATCCAGCTCGAGCAGCTCGCACTGCGCAACGGCTTCCAGAGCGTGCGCGTGACCGGCGAGGAGCTGACGGCGGGCTGGTTCGGCTGGCTGAACCGCACCCTCGAGTCCACCGCCGAGCCGCACGACGTGCCCTGGGCCTGGCGCCAGTACGCCTACCGCGGGTACCTCGTCCTCCAGGAGCTCGACCGCCGGCTGCTCGAGCCGAGGCTCCCGGCCGCGATCTTCTACAACCTGCTGCTCTCGGCCCGCAAGTCCGCCTGAGGGTCGATGGAGCTCGAGATCCTCGGGCTCGGCGTGGGCGCTCCACTGGGCTCGGGCTGCCCCTGCTATGCGGTGAGCACGGAGGCCACGCTCCTTCTGCTCGACTTCGGCCCCGGCGCGCACGAGCGCGCCTGGGAGCGGGGCCTGCTCGGGCGAATCGATGCCATCGTGATCTCGCACATGCACCTCGACCACGTGCTCGACCTGCTGCCGCTGTCGGGCGAGGTCAGCGAGGAGGCGATCCGCGCCACGGAGCCGAACCCGCGCCGGCCGGCCGTGTACGTGCCCCGAGGCCGCGGACCCGAGGTGCTCATCGGGCTGGCGGATGCCCTCGGCTCCGATCACGCCCGCTTCGAACGCGCATTCGACCTCCGGGAGTACGACGATGGCGACGAGCTCGAGATCGGCGATCTTCGGCTCAGCTTCTTCAAGACCGCCCACGCCGGGCCGTGCTACTCGCCGCGGATCACTGACGGCGAGGGGACGCTCGTGTACAGCGCCGACACCGCCTTCCGCGACGAGCTCGTGGAGCACGCCGCCGGCGCGGACACGCTGCTGCTCGAGTCCACCTACCTCGAGCCCGGCCCCTATCTCGAGCAACAGGGCCACATGACCGGCGAGCAGGCGGCCGACGTTGCGGAACGAGCCGGCGCGCGGCGCCTGGTACTCACCCACACCATGCCGTTCCAGGAGCAGAACGAGGAGAACCTGCGCCGCGCCCGGGCGCGCTTCGCCGGCGAGGTGGAGCTGGCGACGAAGGGAGCTGTCTTCCCGGTCGGTGTGCGGCCATGCCGCTGAGCACCGCCGTCGACGGCTTCCGGCTTGCCTACGACCGCGTGGGCTCAGGGCCGCCCGTGGTGCTGCTGCACGGCTGGCCGGGTGACCGCACGGACTACCGCGAGCTGGTCCCGCTGCTCGCCGAGCGCGCCGAGGTGCTGGCCCCGGACTTCCGCGGCTTCGGCGAGTCGGATAAGCACGACAAGCCGCCGCTCGAGAGCTACACCCGCGACGCGCAGGCGCGTAGCGTGCTCGCTCTGGTCGAGGAGCTCGGCCTCGACCGGCCGGTGATCGCCGGCTACGACGTGGGCAGCCGGGTGGCCCAGGTGATCGCACGCTCGAATCCCGATGCCGTGCGCGCCCTCGTGCTGGCGCCGCCGCTGCCGGGCGCCGGCGAGCGGGCGCTGACCCCCGAGATCGTGCCGGAGTTCTGGTACCAGACCTTCCACACGCTGAAGCTGCCGGAGCAGCTCATCGACGGCCGCCCTGACGCGGTGCGCGCGTACCTCGGCTACATCTGGTCGCACTGGTCGGGGCCCGACTACATCCTGTCGGACGAGGACCTCGACCACCTCGTGGAGGTGTACAGCCCGCCGGGCGCCTTCACCGCGTCGATCGCCTGGTACCGCGCCCGCTCGTCCACGCTGGCGCTGGCGCGCACCGAGCAGGCGCCCGCTCCTGAGGACCGCTTCCACGTTCCCACCACGGTGCTCTGGCCCGAGCACGACCCGCTGTTCCCGCAGGCGTGGTCGGACCGGCTCGATCAGTACTTCAGCGACCTCGATCTGCGCCTGCTCGACGGCGTGGGCCACTTCGTGCCGCTGGAGGCGCCCGGCGCGTTCGCAGAAGCGATCGCCGAGCGCCTCTAGGCGGCAGGCGACTGGTCAGGCAGCTCCGGAGTACATGAGCGAGCCGGGCGTGGTCAGCGTCTCCCCCGTCTCCAGCAGCGTCTTGAGGCCGGACAGGATCTGCGGCCAGCCGCCGTAGATCTCGTCATGCGCGCCCTCGCGCAGCTGGTCGTGGGTGACGGTGAGCCGGCACGAGTCGCCCACCTGCTCGATGTCCCACGTGACCCGCGAAGTGCCTTCGGCCTTCACGTCGTCGCTCCATAGGGCGGTGAAGCTCTGCACCAGCCGGTGCGGCGGGTCCACCTCCATGTTCTCGCCGGCCGCGATGTCCACCCCAGCCGGGTGGCGGGCCGAGTAGGTGGAGCCGTTCGTCCAGTCGGACTCGACCCCGACGCCGAAGTTGTACTTCGCGCGCATCTCGCTGCTCGTGATGGCCTCCCACAGCCGCTCGGGCGTCGTCTTGATGTAGATCTCGAAGACCTTTTCCATTTCTTCCTCCTCTAGTTGGCGCTTGAGCCCGGTCAGCGTCGCGGCCCAGGGCTCGGCGTACTTGCTCACCCACCTGTCGTGGACGAGCCGGATCGGGACGGGATTCAGGAAGTGGAGCTTCTCCCGGCCCCGGCGCCTGGTGACCACGAGGTTGGCCTCCTCGAGCACCTTCAGGTGCTTCATCACGCCGAAGCGGGTCATCGGCAGCCGTTCCTCGAGCGCGGTCAGCGTCTGCCCGCCCTGCTCGTAGAGCGCGTCGAGCAGGCTGCGCCGAGTGGGATCTGCGAGTGCCCTGAACACCAAGTCCATGGTTGGAATCATATGTGACCGTTTAGTCACATGTCAAAAGAGAGTGCGGACTGCGGAGTGCGGATTAGCCGTTCTCCGCACTCCGCACCTCCGCACTCCGCACTCCGCCCCTCCATGTAATACTTAAGTAGATGCTTAACCAAGAGGCCACGCTCGACCGGGTCTTTCAAGCCCTCTCCGATCCCAGCCGGCGGGGCATGGTGCTGCGCCTGACCCGCGGTCCCGCCTCGGTCAGCGAGCTGGCAAAGCCCTACGACATGACGCTGGCGGCGGTGGTCCAGCACCTGAAGGTGCTCGAGGCCAGCGGCCTCGTCCAGTCGGAGAAGGTGGGACGCGTGCGCACCTGCCGCATCCAGCCGGTCGCGCTGCGAACAGCCGAGCAGTGGATCAGCGAGCGACGCACATCTTGGGAGCACCGCCTCGACAGGCTCGGCGCCTACCTCGCCGAGCATCCCGACGAACCAGGGAGCACACCATGAGCGAACGATCCGTCACACACTCGACCTTCAGCGTCGAGCGCAACTACCCGGCCGCGCCAGCGCGGGTGTTCGCCGCCTGGGCGGACCGGGACGAGAAGCGCCGCTGGTGGGCCGGCGGCGATGACAGCCTCCAGCTCGACTTCCGCATCGGAGGCCGTGAGGTGAGCGAAGGCAACGTGGAGGGGATGAACTACCGGTACGAGGCGCTCTACCAGGACATCGTGCCTGACGAGCGCATCATCTACACCTACGAGATGCACCTGAACGGCAACCGGACATCAGTCTCGGTCGCGACGGTGGAGTTCAAGCCCGCCGCAGACGGAACGCAGCTCACGTTCACCGAACAGGCGGCATTCCTCGACGGCCTCGACAGCGGCGAGTTGCGCGAGCAGGGCACCGGCAGCCTGCTGGACTTCCTCGCCTCGCACCTGGCGGGCCAGCCGGCAAGCGCTTAGGCGACTGCCGCGACCGGGGCCGGGGCAGGCTGCGGCTCGACCGCGGCCTGCTCCGCCTTCCACTCGCCCATGGTGCGGCGCAGCTGGAAGTAGGCGATGGCGCCCGGCAGCGTGGGCAGCCAGAACGCGATCGCGCGGTAGGCCAGCACCGCCAGGACGGCTGTGCCAGGATCCACGCCGAACGCGAGGAAGGCGCCGATCATGCCGCCGTCCACTCCACCCACGCCGCCGGGCAGCGGCAGCGCATTGGCGAGCGTGCCCACGAAGTAGGCCATCACGATCACACCGACCGGAGGCACCGTGCCGAAGGCGTGAAATGCGGCCCAGAGCACGGCGATGTCGAAGCCCCACCAGACGAAGGCGCCGAGCAGGCCGGGCTCGCGCGAGCGCGCCAGGCCGAGGGCGCCACGTACGCCGGCGGCCACGGAGTGCGCGAGCCAGCGAGCGCGGCGGACGAAGGCGCTCGAGCTCTCGGGACGGGCCACGCCGGTGACGCCGCGCAGGCGCGACAGCGACAGGGCGCCGACGATCACGAGCGCGCCGAAGGCCGCCGGCGCGAGCGTGAGCCCGGCGGGCGCGCTGCCGGAGAAGATGCCGACCCGCAGGCCCACGCCGAAGACCACGAGCGCGCCCATGTAGACGCCGTAGAGGATCACGAGGAACGAGGTCATGCGGCGGGCCACCGTGCGCCCGTCCATGCCCGAGCGCTTCAGCGCCCACGCGGTGAGCGCCACGCCGCCGGCGCCGCCGGCCGCGAGGAGCCGGGTGGCGGCCAGGCCGGCCATCGTGATCTCGTAGCTCTCGCGCCAGTCGATGCGCGAGCCGGAGCGCGCGAACACCGCGCGGAAGAGGCCCATATAGCCGAGGAACGAGAGCACCTCGAGGCCCACCGCGATCAGCAGCCAGCCGGGCCGGCCGGAGCTCACGCGGGTCCAGGTCTCACCGAGGTGACTGAGCTTGGGCAGCAGGAACCAGGCGGCCACGCCGGCCACCGCGGTGGTGAGCGCTATACCTGCGAATCGCCTACTTCCCCTCATGCAGGGCAGACTCCCAGGCAGCCCCAGGTGTTACTAGGCGGACAGCCGGTGTGAGGACGTTCGGGTAGCTCCCGTTTGCGCGCATGAACCGCTTTACGAAGCGGAACGCGAGCGGGATCAGTCGGCGGTGAGGGAGTGGGCGATCGCCTGCAGCGCCGACACGTGCTCCTCGTCCGCCACGGACACGCTCAGGAGGCGCTCCACCGGGTCATACGAGATGTCGAAGAACGGGCAGCAACCGGTCTCGACCTCGATCAGCTCGCGCAGCACCGCCGCGTCGAG
The DNA here is from genome assembly GCA_046727635.1 of Actinomycetota bacterium. GTDB lineage: Bacteria > Actinomycetota > Thermoleophilia > Solirubrobacterales > Thermoleophilaceae > JAICJR01. Next base: position 13,439 of record JBKPDA010000017.1, read on the forward strand.
GGTCCCGTCGAGCCGCGCCTTCAGCGCCCGATCGCCGTGCGCGAGCGCCGTGACGTGCCGTGCGACGACCGCGTAGCGCGCCCGCTGCGCGGCCATCTCGGTCTCGTTGAGCGAGCAGGCGAGCGGCAGGTCCTTCATCGCACCGCCAACTGTAGGGCGCCCGCGAAGAGCTGATTCTCCTCGTCGGTGCCCACGGTCACGCGGATGGCCTGCGCGGCGCCGAAGCCCACGAGCGCACGCACCATCACGCCCGCGCGCAGGAGCCGGTCGGCGAGCGCCATCCCGTCGCCATCGGGCACGTCCGCGTAGACGAAGTTGGCCTGCGAGGGCTCCGGGTCGAGTCCCGCCCCTGCGAGCGCGTGCGCGAGCTCTCGGCGGCCCCGGTGCGCGTGCTCGATCCGGCCGGCCACCGCGTCGTGCTCGTGCAGCGACGCCAGCGCCGCCTCCTGCGCCGGCTGGTTCACGTTGAAGATCGGCCGCACGCGGTCGAGCGCGTCGGCGATCTCGGGCGACGCGAGCGCGTAGCCCACCCGCAGTGCCGCGAGCCCGTAGACCTTCGAGAACGTGCGCAGCACGGCCAGCCGCGGCGCGCCATCGCGCACCAGGGAGACGCCCTCGGGCGCGTCGGTCGCGTACTCGGCGTACGCCTCGTCGATCACGCAGAGAACGCCGTCCGGAAGGACGTCGAGGAACTCGCGCAGGTCCGCCCCATCGATCGTGGCGCCCGTCGGGTTGTTCGGATTGGCCACGTACACGAGCTTCGTGCGGGCGCCTCCGCTCGCCACCGCCGCGAGCAGACCGTCGAGGTCGATCGCACGGCCGGCCAGTGGCACCCGCACCGGCTCGCCCCCGCAGCAGGCGATCGAGGTGCCGTAGCTCGGAAACGAGGGCCAGGGCAGCACGCCGCGCTCGCCCGGTTCGAGGGCCGCGACGGCGCACAGGCGGATCAGCTCGTCCGCGCCGTTGCCCAGCACCACCTGCTCCGCCGGCACGCCATGCCTCGCGGCGAGCTCCGAGCGCAGACGCACGCCGCCGCCGTCCGGATAGCGGTTCAGCTCGGCCGCCGCCGCCTCGAACGCGGCCACCGCGGCGGGCAGCGGCCCGAACGCGCCCTCGTTCGAGGACAGCTTCACGATCCGCTCGAGCCCGAGCTCGGCCTGGATCTCGCGCATGGGGCGCTGGGGCCGGTAGGGCTCGACGTCGACGAGCGCTCGGCGCAATGGCATCGGGGTAGCCTAAGCGTCACCGTGGGCGACTCGATCGAGAGATTTCCGCTGTTCCCCCTGGGACTCGTGCTGCTCCCCGAAGAGGTCGTGCCGCTGCACATCTTCGAGGAGCGCTACAAGCAGATGATCAGCGAGTGCATCGAGGAGGAGCGCGAGTTCGGGATCGTCTGGCTCTCGGACGACGGGCTGAAGGAGATCGGTTGCACAGCAGAGATCGCGCAGCTGCTCGAGCTGATGGAGGACGGCCGCATGAACATCCTCGTGCGCGGCTCGATGCCGTTCCGGCTGATGCGGCGAATCGAGGACCTCCCCTACCCCGCCGGCGACATCGAGCTGCTCGACGAGACCGACGGCGGCGCGGATGCCGATCCCGGCTTGGCGGAGGAGGCGCGCGAGCGCTACGCGCAGCTGGTGGAGCGGCTCACGGACTCGCGCCCGGACGCCGAGCAGCTGGCCGGCCTCGGCGCCTACGGGATGGCCGCGACCATCGACTTCGCCCTCGACGCCAAGCAGTCGCTGCTCGAGGCGCGCTCGGAGGACGAGCGCATGCGCATGGTGGGCGAGCTGTTCGTGAACACGATGAAGCGGCTCGACCTGGTAGAGCGCGCCGGCGAGCGCGCCCGCACCAACGGCAAGGTCCGCTTCTAGAGCCTCTTAGCCCTGCTTCGGGCAGTACTGCTCGAGCTGGAGCGCGAGCAGCTCCGCCATCGGCAGCACGGCCGGCGTCCGCTGCCCCTCACCCCAGGTCAGGCTGCCATCGGGCGTCTTCAGCTGGAACGTGCGCCGTCCGGCCAGTGTGGGCGGGTAGGTGGCGCCCTCCTTGATCAACGGCGTGGCCTCGCGCTCGACGGTGCGCGCATCCAGCACGGCCTGACTCGGCAGCTGGTGCAGCCCACCCTTGTTGCAGCTCGTGCGGCCATCCACCGTCACGTGCATCTGCTCGAACGTGTTCGCCGGACCGCCCGTGATCTGCATCCCGAGCAGGTCGCCGGGGTTGCCTCCGCAGCCCGCAAGCGCTACGCAGGCAGCGGTCGCCGCGATGGCTCTCCTCATACGAAGAGGAACGTGGCCCCGCGCGTCTCGCGCAGGAACCGCGGGGTGGACATGACTCCGGTCAGCCGCTCCTCAACCGCAAGCGGTGTGAGGCTCATCGACTCGACGGACGCCGAGCAGGCGAACAGCGAGAGCGACTCGAGGCCGATCGCGGTGTCGCGCAGCTCGAGGAGCGACGCCGCGAACGTCTCGCGCCCGGCCCAGGACAGCGACGGCGTGGCCTCGGGCTCCTGGGCGCGCCGGTAGAGGTCCTCGTCGAGGAGGAGGTCGAGGCCGCTGAATGCCGCCAGCGCGGCGCAGCGCTCACCGTCGGCGGCGGTGGACACGAGCACGGACAGGCCGGAGTAGAAGCGCTCGAGCTCGCCCGTCGCCACTACGGCGGCCAGCGTGTAGTCGGGCGAGGTCACAATCCGATTGTGACGACCGTGGACGCACGAGGGCTCGCCTGCCCGCTGCCGCTCACGATGGCGAAGCGGCGCATGGCCGAGCTGCG
>JBKPDA010000018.1:0-4556 GCA_046727635.1 Actinomycetota bacterium
GTGGAGACCAGCTGGTAGATCGTCCCGTCGCGATCGACGACGAAGTGCGCGCAGACCTGCGGCAGCTCGTGCAGCTCCACGTCGGGCACGTCGTGGGCGAACGTGCTCCAGACAGACGAGAAGTTGTTCGTCTCGGTGAAGTGCTCGACGATCACCTTCGGGTTGCGCAGGTGGTAGTCGTCGATCCCGTAGTGGCGCTGGGCGTAGCGGCGCATCTCGTCTTTGCGTTGCGCGGGGAAGGGAATCCGCTTCTGCACGATCGTGGGCCGCGGGGCGGTGGCAAGCTGGGGGCCTGACACGGCCATCAGCAGCGACATCGCGAGAGCAAGCACCGCCACTCACGATGTCATACCGTTCCGACAGGCGACCAGGAGGGCGTACATGGACAGCTGGGACATCCGCTCGCTCGACGTGGAGCCGCACAATCCCAAGGTGCTGCGCTCGGACGAAGAGACCCGCGTGATCGCGATCAACCTGCCGGGCGGCGAGGAGCTCCAGGACCACCAAGTCCACGAGCGCGCCTATCTCGTGGTGGTTGACGGCGAGGTCACGATCGCGCAGAACGACCGCGAGCAGAAGGGTGGCCCCGGCTACTTGGCGCATTTCGAGCCGAACGAGCGCCACGAGGTGCGGGCCACGACGGACGCCCGCCTGCTCCTGATCCTCTCGCCCTGGCCGGGGGAGGGTCACCCCAGTCGGCGCGACTAGGTACCAGCCTGGGATAATTTCTGGTTAGTGGACCCTTCCCGCAAGCGCCGGGTCCGGCTGGTCGTAGCGCTCACAGCCGCCATCCTCCTGGCCGGAGCCCTCATATACACGAGCTTCAGCTCAGCCACCCAGGCGAAGCAGCCCTCCCAGGTGGTGGGCCGCTTGGACCAGGGGCAGTCGCTCCAGCTCACCGGCAAGGTGGTGAACGGCTCGGTGCAGCGCAACGGCGACACGCTGCGCTTCAAGATCGCCGACCGCAACGGCAAGGGGCCCGCGCTCCCGGTGGTCTACACGGGCGAGGTGCCCGATCCCTTCCGCGCCGGCCGGGAGGTGATCGTCGACGGCAGCGTCCAGTCGGGCACGTTCATCGGCAAGCGCGACTCGCTGATCACGAAGTGCCCGTCGAAGTTCAAGGCCGCCCCGAACGGGCAGTCGACGTGAGGCTGACCTCCTAGATGGCACAGATCGGGTTCGCGTGCCTCGTAGTGGGGCTGCTCACCGCTCTCTACGCGGCCAGCGCGTCGGTCTATGGCGCGCAGACGGGCCGGCGGCAGTTCGTGGTGTCGGCCCGCTACGCGTTCTATTGCCTGGCCGGGCTGATGATCCTGGCCGTCGTGATCCTCCAGAGCGCGTACCTGCGCAACGACTTCTCTTACTCGCTCGTCGCCCAGAACTCGTCCACGGATACGCCCACCTTCTACAAGCTCACCGCGATGTGGTCGAGCCAGGCGGGCTCCCTGCTGCTGTGGGCTCTCGTGCTGTCGATCTTCTCCAGCGCGGTGCTGCACATGACGCGGCGCACCCACCGCGAGATCGCGCCCTACGCCACCGCGGTGCTCGGCGTGATCACCACCTTCTTCATCTCGCTGATGGTGTTCTACGCGAGCCCGTTCGACCGGCTCTCGCCGGCGCCGCTCGAGGGCAACGGCCTCGAGCCGCTGCTGCGCAACCCGGCGATGATGTTCCACCCACCGATGCTCTACACGGGCTACGTGGGATTCACGATCCCGTTCGCGTTCTGTATCGGCGCGCTCATCACGCGCAAGACCGACGCCGACTGGATCCGCTCCACCCGCCGCTTCGCCCTGATCGCGTGGACCTTCCTAGGCGTGGGGATCATGCTCGGCGCTCTGTGGTCCTACTCCGAGCTCGGCTGGGGCGGCTACTGGGCGTGGGACCCGGTGGAGAACGCTTCCCTCATGCCGTGGCTCGCGGGCACGGCGTTCCTGCACTCGATCATGGTGCAGGAGAAGCGGGGCATGCTGAAGGTCTGGAACGTGTCGCTGATCATCGCGACGTTCGTGCTCGCCCTGCTCGGCACGTTCCTCGTGCGCTCTGGCGTGCTCGACTCGATCCACGCGTTCGGCGCCTCCACGCTTGGCGCGCCGTTCCTCGCCTTCATCGGGCTCGTGCTCGTGTTCTCGGTCGGCCTCGTGGTCTCGCGCCTCGACGACCTGCGCTCGGAAGCGCGCATCGACTCCTTGTTCTCGCGCGAGTCCGTGTTCCTGTTGAACAACCTCGTGCTGGTCGGGCTTTGCTTCGTGATCTTCTGGGGCACGTTCTTCCCGCTGATCTCGGAGGCGGTCACCGGCACGAAGTCGAGCGTGGGGCCGCCGTGGTTCGACCGCTATACGGTGCCGCTGGCGCTGGTGCTCGTCCTGTTATCCGGCATCGGGCCGGTGATCGCGTGGCGGCGCGTGACGCTCGCTGGGATGTGGCGCGTGCTGCGGGGGCCGGTGATCGCCACCGCGGTGACACTCGTGGTCCTGCTCGCGTTCACCAACGCGAACACGAGTCTGCCCTCGCTCTTGATGTTCGCGCTGTCCGCGTTCGTCGTCGCGGTGGTAATTCAGGAGTTCTGGCGCGGCGCCAGTGCCCGGGCCGCGGTGTCGAACGAGCCGCGGCGGCAGGCGGCCGTGAGGCTGGTGGGCCGCAACCGGCGTCGCTACGGCGGCTACATCGTGCACGCGGGGATGGCGGTGCTGTTCGTGGGCGTGGCCGCGTCGTCTGCATTCGCGCACCAGCGGGACGTGCGCCTCAGCCCAGGTCAGACCGCGCACATCGGCGGCTACGACATCACCTACCGCAAGCCCACCGCGGGGATCGTTAGCGACCGCGCCGGCACCGGCGCGCCCATCACGTTCGGCGCGGTGCTCGACGTCCGCAAGGGCGGCAAGCACTACGTGCTCAACCCGTCGCGCAACTACTACTCCACCCAGGACACGTCGAAGGGGATGATCGGCCGCTTCTTCGCCGGGGAGGCGAACAGCGAGATAGCGATGCGCTGGGGGTTCGGCCGCACCGTCTGGACGGCGATCCAACCCGACCTCAGCAGGCTCTCCGGCCCGATCGCGGTGGCCAACCGCAAGTTCGGCAGCTCGAGCTCGGACGTGCAGGGCCTCGTGATCGCCGCGATCACCCAGAGCTACCTTCGAAACCCGCCGGCGGCGGAGTTCAGGCTGATCGTCTCCCCCTTTGTGGCCTGGATCTGGATCGGCGGCGCGCTCGCGATCGGCGGCGCGCTCACCGCGCTCTGGCCCTCACCCGAGGCACGCAGGCGCCGGGTCACGAGCCTGTACGCGGCGCGGCTGGGCCGCGAGCTGTCACGCGCCTAGGCGCGCCGCTTCGTGGAGCTGACAATCGCCATCATTACGCTGGCGCTCGTCGTCGCCTGGATCGTGCTCGGGCCGCTGCGGCGCGGGCCGGACGTCGACAAGCGGGAGGACGATCGTCGCGCCGCGCTGGAGGCGGCGAAGGAGGCGAAGTACCGCGAGATTAGGGACGCGGAGCTCGACTTCAAGATGGGGAAGCTGTCGGAGGCGGACTGGCAGGCGGTGGATGGTGAGCTGCGTGCTCAGGCGATCAAGATCTTGCAGGAGCTCGATGCTCTAGCGCCGGGGGGGAGCGGCAGGCCTGTGTAGTCCTCCTCCAGGCCGCCCGCTTGGGGCGGTCGGGAGCTCCTGGAGGAGGACTACACAGGCCTGTCGCTCCCAGTCGCGCTGGCTGTGCCCGCTAACCTTCGCTCGCGATGTACAGCGTTCTTGCCGGCCTCCAGGTCATCATTTCCGTCGTCCTGATCCTCCTCATCCTCATGCACTCGGGGAAGGATTCAGGGCTGTCCGGGGCGTTCGGCGCCGGGACGGGCGGCGGCCCGTTCGGGGGTGGCTCACTCGTGGAGCGCAACCTCAATCGCTGGACGATCTTCTTTGGGGTGCTCTTCGTGGTGAACGTGATCGTCCTGCTGAAGATCGGCTGACGCCGGTCTCCGCCAACGACGCCTGGGCTCGGGCGTTTACGGTGGCGGTGACGGGGTTGTTGGCTGATCGTCGAGCTCGACGGCTACCAGGGCCACCGCACCCGCAGGGCGTTCGAGAGCGACCGGCGCCGGGACGCCGCCCACCTGCTCAAAGGGCTGCGCACCATCCGAGTCACCCACCGCTGGCTCACACACGAACCAGACGACCTCGAGCACACCATCAAACAGCTGCTCGCTACCCCGTAAACCGCATCGCGCTCGCCCGCAGCGCCGGGCACACCACGCCGTAGGCGAAGCGGCGGCCGTAGAACTCGCCGTCGCTCGTCAAGACGGGCTCCGCGGTCAGCGCCTCCGTGCGGTCGAGCACGCCGAGCGCCGAGTCGGTGAAGCGCAGCTCCTCGATCGCGCGGCCGATCTGGCCGTCCTCGATCAGGAACGTGCCGTCGCGGGTCACGCCCGTGAGCAGCATCTCCTTGGGGCGCACCGGGTTCACGTACCAGAGGCGCGTCACGTAGATACCGCGTTCTATCGGGCGAGCCAGCTCTGCGGCATCGCGCGCACCGCCGCCGGTGAGCACGAGGTTCGTCGGCAC
>JBKPDA010000019.1:0-12845 GCA_046727635.1 Actinomycetota bacterium
GCGCGCTGGTGCACGCCGACGCCGCCGAGGCCCTGATCCTGGTGGGCCGCCTGGCCGAGGCGGGCCCGCTCGTGGCCCTGCTCGAGGAGCGCGGCGCGGCGCTCGACCGCACCTGGGCGATCGCGGTGGGCGCCCGCTGCCGCGGATTGCTGCTCGCGGCCGGGGGCGATGTTGAGGGTGCCGAGCGCTCGCTGCGCGAAGCGCTCGTCGCCCACGAGCGGCTGCCGATGCCGATCGAGCACGCGCGCACCCTGCTGGCGCTCGGCCGCGTGCAGCGGCGGATGCGCGAGCGCCGTGCGGCCAAGTGCACGCTGGAGCAGTCGCGCGCGATCTTCGAATCCGTGGGCTCGCCGCTGTGGGCCGACCAGGCGCGCAGCGAGCTCGCGTCCCTCGGCCTGCGCGCGGGTCCGCCCGACAGCCTCACCGCCTCCGAAGAGCGCGTCGCGCGCCTGGCCGCCTCCGGATTGACGAACCGCCAGATCGCCAGCTCGCTGCAGATCAGCCCCAAGACCGTGGAGACCCACCTCGCGCGCGCGTACCGCAAGCTGGACATTCGCAGTCGCGCCGAGCTGGGCGCTCGGATGGCCGGAGGCCAGGCATAACCGGCGCACGCGGCCGCGTCGGGTGAAAGGATTTCGACCGCCTGGGGGGCGCGTCTGGATGCCGCCGGGGCAGGGGTTCATGGAATACGAAAGGACGGAGTCGATGCTGCGCATTCGGCCGCTGCTGGTGCTTGCCCTCATCCTGCTGGCGTGCGTCGCGCCGACTGCCGTGGCACAGGTCGCGTCACTCGGCTTCACCACGCCGAAGGCGCTCCCAGACTCCCCGCCGACCGGCAGCATGCAGGGCGGCGAGCCATCGGTGGCGTTCGACCCGAGCGGCGACGGCCACGTCTACTTCGTTGCACCGGGCGGCTCGGACGAGGGCACGGGCGGGATCAACTTCTGGGGCTCGGACGACCACGGCAAGACGATCGCCAGGCACTTCAGCATCGGCTCGGTGTTCGGCGGCGGCGACTCCGACATCGACGTCGGCGTGGACCACACCGTCTTCGGGGCCGACCTCGAGGTGGTCGCCTCGGCCATCTGCATCTCGCACGACTTCGGCAAGACGTTTCCCGGCGGCTGCCAGGACACCGGCCTGCCACCGGACCAGGCCGGGCCGGAGGCGGACCGCGAGTGGCTCACCCCCAGCCGCAACGACCGGAACGTGATCTACCTGACCTACCACGACTTCGCTGCCGAGCTGCCGATCGTGGAGCGCTCGACGGACGGCGGCTCCACCTGGGCACCGTGCGGCAACGTGCTCGAGCCGGGCAGCGCGGCGCAGCAGAACTTCTCCACCGGCGGCACCGACGTGGGCAAGCCGGTGGTGGGCAAGGACGAGTCGCTCTACGTCCCGATCACCGAGCCGAGCAGCGCCCTGGTGACTTCGAACTACAACAACTTCTACGTGGCCGTCGCGGACGGCGGCTGCACGGGCGCCACGCAGTTCAAGGACTACACGATCTACTCGAACCCGGGCGCGAACCTCGCCAACATCTTCAGCGACATTGCGATGGACGGCGCGGGCAACCTATACGCGGCTGCGTCCGGGAAGCTCACCGCCGACCAGACCACCTATGGGACGTACCTGTTCGTCTCGCGCGACAAGGGCAAGACCTGGTCGAAGCCGATCCGCGTGAACACAGCGAACCTCACCGCGAACGTGCTGCCGGCGCTCGCGGGCGGGCTGCGCGGCGGACAGGTGACGCTGGGCTGGTACGGCACGAGCACGAGCGGCGACCCGAACAACTCGTTCGACACCTGGCGCTACTACGCGGCCACCAGCGCGAACTATGGCAAGACGTTCTCTCAGGCCATGGTCACGCCGACGGTCTTCCACTTCGGCGACGTGTGCACCATCGGCATCCTCTGCGGTACGCCGGGCGAGGCGGACAATCGGAACCTGCTCGACTTCTCGTCCATCGGTGTGGACCCGTCGACCGGCTGCGTGTTGACGGTCTTCCCCGGCGATCCGTATGACACACCGGGGCATGAGAACACCACCGCGGCCGCCGCCTACGTGGCGCGGCAGACGGCGGGGGCCTGCCTTCGCTAGCTCGTCCGGACGTGCGCGCACCATGGGTGCGTGAACACCGGCCGGCTCGAGGCGTTCTCCGATGGGGTCATCGCGATCGCCATCACGCTGCTCGTGCTCGACATCCACGTGCCCGCGCCGGAGACCACAAGCTCGCTTGCGGCTCAGCTCGGGCGGCAGTGGCCCGAGTACGTGGCGTACGCGGTGTCGTTCCTGACGATCGGCGTGATCTGGATCAACCACCACGCGATGCTGCGCCGCCTGGCGAGCGCGAATCACACGGTGCTCGTGCTCAACCTGCTCCTGCTCATGACCCTCGGGCTGCTGCCGTTCACCACCGCGCTGATGGCCGTCTATGTGCATGCCGACCACGGGCAGCACCTGGCCGCCGCGATCTACGCGGGCTCATTCCTGCTGATGGGCGTGGCCTTCTTCGCTATGCAGCACTACGTGCTCTTCGGCGGCGGCAACCTTGTGCCCGAGCAGATCGGCCAGCAGGCCCGGCAGGACATCGCGCGCCGCAACCGCCTGGGCCTCGTGCCCTACGCCGTGGCGCTGGCGGTGGCGCCGCTCTCGTCGTACGCCACGCTCGCCATCTGCGCCGCCGTGGCCGTCTTCTACGCCCTCCCGACCACCACCGCCGACAACTGATCCTCTGGAGGACCGCCGCATACCGGTGCGAACTCCTTAACCATGGCCGCCGAGCCCGACCGCCAGGCGCTCCTCACGGCGCTCACCACCGAGCACTTCACCCTCCAGGGCGCGCGCGGCTCGACGGTGAGCGAGAGCACGGCCCGGGCCAGCCTGTTCGTGGGCGCGCTGTCGGCCACGCTGGTCGCGCTCGGGTTCATCGGCCAGGCGGCGAACCTGGGGAGCGCCTTCGACGTTTTCGCCCTCGTCTCCCTCCCCACGCTCTATGCGCTCGGCACCTTCACGTTCGTGCGCCTGGTGGAGAGCTCGGTGGAGGACCTGCAGTACGGCCGCGCGATCAACCGGATCCGCGCCTACTACCACCAGCTCGCGGGCGACGAGTCGCGCTACTTCCTGCTGCCGGCGCACGACGACACGGCCGGCGTGCTGGCGACGATGGGCATCGTGCAGCCGTCGCGCTGGCAGCTCGAGTTCACGCTGGCCAGCATGGTGGCGGTGCTCACGGCCGTGGTGGGCGGCGGTGCGGTCGCGCTGCTCGCGGGCGTGCTCGGCGCGCCGCTGGGAGCGGCCGCGCCGATCGGGGCTGTGGTGGCGGTCGCGTCGCTCGCCGCGCACTCCCGCTGGCAGCGCGGTGTGCACGAGCGGGCGAGCGCCGGGTACGAGGCGCTGTTCCCCTCGCCCTAGCGCACGCGCACGGTGAGCAACGCCGAGGCGTAACCGGACTTCGACGCACTCGCCGAGTGCTTGCCCGCCGACAGCTTCAGCCTCGCCGTGCCGGCCTTGCCGGTGGTGGCCGAGCCCGCTCCCTTCACCTTCACCTTCGCCCCCTTCACCGGATCGCCGGCGTCGGTGACCGTGAAGAGCGTCTTGCCGCCCTTGCCCTTCTTCGCCTTCAGCGTGAGGCCGGGCAGGATGCGCTGGTGGTAGTTGGCCAGCGTGCCGGATGACGGCTGGGTGAGGGCAAGCACGTCGAGCGGACCGGTGGAGCCTTCGCCGGCCAGGTCGTAGATCGTGCTCGAGCTCCCGCCCTTCGCCACGACCTTGCGGATTGCGCCGAAGGCCGTTGCCGCCGTGTTGCTGCGCGTGGCGAGGATCGTGCCGCCGTTCTTCCAGAAGACCCACAGCCTGCCCTCAGGCGCGGCCGCGATCGAGATCTTCTGGGCGACGCCGCCGGAAAGCTTCAACACCTTGCCGGTGTCCACGCGATAGAGGGCCGGCTTGCCGCTGAACTCGTTGGTGCCCTGCGTGAACGCCACGAACACGCCCGGCGCGCCGATCCGGCCGGTGATGCCCACCGTGTGCTGCAGCTGTGCGGCGCTGGAGTTCGGCAAGGTCACCGGCGCGCCAGCGGGCGCCAGCGGCATCACCACCACGCTGCCGCCAATGATGTTCCACGCCGCCACCACCTGGCCGCTCTTCGAGTCCACGCCGACGCCCGGATCGCTCTTGAGGGCGCCCGGCAGGTCGTTGTCGGCCACGGTCGAGTCGATGCCCACGTGGTAGCCGCCGCCGTTAGGCGACGAGTCGCCCCAGATCGAGTAGAAGGTGCCGTCGAGGGCCTGGTTCGCGGCGAGGCCCGAGGCCGCGTACACGGGCTTCGCCCCCACCCCGCCGAACGACGCAGCCGCGGGCTGGACGGACCACGAGACGCCGTTCGCGGACGTGGCCGTGGCCATCGCAGTGTTCAGCGGGCTGCCTGCCTCGAGGCCCGCGAAGAACGCGCGGATGCCGCCGGGCACTGCCACCAGGCCCACCGAATTGTTCGCCCCGCCGGAGTAGCTCAGGATCGTGTTCGGCCCGCTCACGGTCTTGGCGTCCGCCGAGATCGAGCTGTGGAGGATCGACGCCGCGTTCCCCGCCCCCGGCTCCTGCCAGCCGACGTGCAGCACGCCGTCGGGCGTGCGCGCGAGACCCACCCGCAGGATGTTGAGGTCGGGCTTGCCGACGCCGGTGACCTGGGTCCACTTGCCTGGCGGTCCGGCCTGGGCCACACCCGCGCCGGCGAGGGTTCCAAGGCATCCGAGCACAGCAGCGGCAAGCATCCAACGCTTCATCCAGGTCTCCTCGAGTCGTGGTACGGCGTCTCCGAAGGGCGACGGGAACCTACCAGCGCGGCGGCCTAGCGTTCTGAGTCGGGCGGCCGCGGATCGAACTGCACTGAGATCTCCTGCCCGGGGGCGCGCTCCTCCATCTTGGCCAGGTCCTCGAGCGCCTCGCGGTCGGCCTCGGTCCGGACCGCGAGCAGGCTCCGCGGCCAGAGCCCGCGCGCGAGCACGGTGTTCAGCTCGGCGCAGTAGACCACCACGCGCGCGCCCAGGAACAGCCAGGTGAGCAGCCCGATAACGGTCGCGAACGTGCCGTAGGTGGAGCTCGCGCCCTTCACTACGTGGCCCACGTACCAGCCTCCGATCAGCTGCAGCACCTCCCACAGGACCGACGCGGCGAAGATCCCCGGCCACATCTCGGCGGTGCTCACCTCACTGCTCGTTAACAGCCGGAACACCGCGAGAAACAGCGCTACGTTGATGAGCAGCGAGACGGCAATTCCCGCGATCGTGAGCCAGACCCCGCCGAAACCGCCGGCCACCAGACCAGACGCCGCGGTGGAGATCAGCTGCAGCACCCCGAGGAACACCAGCGATCCCAGTCCACGCAGACGGGAGCTGACGAAGCTCGCGCGCTCCCGGTACGGGATCGCGTAGACGCGATCGAATGCTCTCTGGGTGGCGAGCGTTACGGCGAGCCCGGCGAACAGCGTGCCGATGATCCCGATCGCCAGGCCCAGGCCGCTCCCCGTCAGCGACTTCGTCTTGATCTGGTCGCCGATCAGCGGGATGTCCTTCAGCGCCGAGTCGAGCACGGCCTTCTGCGCGTCGGGATGGCCCTGGAGCACGAACCCGAGCAGCGTCACGAACACGAGCAGCAGGGGGAACAGCGAGAAGAAGCCGTAGTAGGCGATCAGCGCGGCCTGGTCGCCGGCGCCGTCGTCGCCGAACTTCTTGACCACCGCCACGGGGATCGCGAGCCAGCGGTGCCGCTGCTGGAAGCGGTCGAATGCGCGCACCGGTGCTAGCAGCCGCGACCCTTCGTCCTCGGCCGGTGGACCGTCGCGCGCAGGCTCGGGATCCGCGGCGGACATGGGAGTACGATTTTGGCGCACATCGGCGTTGAGGGCGGGGCCGCTCCGATGGTCACCGTCCCATGGCTGCGTCGAAGACAGAGCCCCGGATCCGCCTTGCGCTGGCGCTGCTGCTTGCCTGTTGCGCGGTGATCGCTGCCGGCTGCGGATCGTCGAACTCCAGCTCGTCGCAGACCGCCGCGGCCACCACCGCCGCGACCACCACCACGGGGGCGACCGACGCCGGCACGCTCGAGGGAGACGTCCTCAGTGAGTTGCCGACCGTGCCGGAGCCGACCGGCGCGCCACCGACGCTGTCCGGAACGTCGATCACCGACGAGCGTGCATACCTGCGGGCGGTGTTCAACGATGCGCAGGCGCTGTGGGAGCGTGAGTTCAGCACGGCGAACCAACAGTACGCGCGGGCCAAGCTGACGCTGTTCACGCAAGCCGTCCAGTCCGGATGTGGCGCTCAGGCCGACGTCGGTCCCTTCTACTGCGGCGCCAATCACGGGATCTACCTCGACCTGGGGTTCTTCCAGCTGCTCGCACAGCGGTTCGGGATCGGTGGCTTCGCCCAGGCGTACATCGTTGGCCACGAGTTCGGCCACCACGTTCAGAACCTGCTCGGGATCCAGCAGCGTGTGGCCGCGGCCGACGAGGCCGACCCAAGCGGCAAGAACGCCCGCTCGGTGCGCGTGGAGCTCCAGGCCGACTGCCTCGCCGGCGTGTGGGCGCACTCCGTCTACAAGCGCGGTGAGCTGACTGACGAGGACATCAACCAGGCGCTCAAGGCCGCCGCGGTTATCGGAGACGACTTCCAGACGCGGATGGCGGGCCACACGGTGGACAGCACGCTCTGGACACATGGATCGTCCGCACAGCGGCAGCACTGGCTCAAGACCGGCTTCGAGAAGGGCGAGCCCGGCGCCTGCGACACCTTCAGCCAAACCACGCCATGACCCTCCACACCGACATCCCCACCCACTCCGAGGTCGAGCGGCTGCTGGACACGCGCGACAGCTCGTGCGTCTCGATCTACATCCCCACGACGCCGATCACGCCGGACGCCGACGCGGGCCGGATCGAGCTGAAGAACCTGGGCGCGGAGGCCGCCGAGCAGATGCAGGCGGCGGGCGCCGACCGGCGGGTGGTGTTGGAGTTCCGCGAGTCGCTGGACGACCTGCTCGAGGACGACGACTTCTGGGCGGAGCAGTCGCACAGCCTCGCCCTGTTCGCCTCGCCCCACGGCCTGCGGACGTTCCGGCTGCCAAACCGGCTGACCAGCGAGGTGGAGGTGGCGGACCGCTTCTATGTGAAGCCGCTGCTGCGGGCGGTCACGTTCCCCCAGGCCGCGTTCGTGCTGGCGCTCGCGGCCGGATCGGTGCGACTCGTGGAGATCACTCGCGACGGCCCGGCGTTCACGGTCGACGTGCCCGGCCTGCCGCGGGACGCCGCGAGCGCGGCCGGCAAGGCATCGATCGCCGATCGATCCCCGAGTCGCCGCCTCCAGGGCTCGGAGGGGCAGAAGGTGTTGCTGCGGCAGTACGCGAGAAAGGTCGATCACGCGCTGCGCGGGGTGCTCACCGGCCTCGAGCTGCCGCTGATCCTGGCCGTGACGGAGCCGCTCGAGTCCATCTACCGCTCGCTGAACAGCTACCCGCACGTCGTGGACGTGGGCATTTCAGGCAGCCCCGAGAACGCGAGCGACGAGCAGCTGGCCGCCGAGGCGCGCGGCGTGCTGGACGAGGTCTACGAGCGCGAGCTGGTGGGTCTGCGCGAGCGCTTCGAGTTCGACTCCTCGCGCGGCCGCGCGTCCGCGGACATCGCCACGATCGCGCGCGCGGCAACGCAGGGCGCGGTCGACACGGTGCTCGTGGACATCGACGAGAAGGTGCCCGGGCAGGTGGACGAGGAGAGCGGCGCGGTGACGTTTGCCGCGGACGACGACGCCGTGAGCTACGGCGTGGTGGACGAGATCGCGCGACGGGTGATGCTCACTGGCGGCGAAGTGCTCGCGGTGCGCAAGGACGACGTTCCGGGAGGCGGGGCGGTCGCGGCGATCATGCGCTACGCGCTCTGAGCCGCGCGGGCCGGCTCGACGAGCGTGCGCTGGAGCCGGCGGGTGGCGTCGAGGTGATCGCCGGTCCAGATCATCCGCACACCAGTTGCCGTCGCGCGGCCGTCCTCGCCCCGAAGGTCGTGGCTCACCGCATTCACGAGCCGCACGTCGGCCTGGCCGTCGTGCATCAGCGGCAGGGGAACGGCCGCCTCGCCGGTGAGGCATGCGGCGAACCCCTTGTACCAGCCGGTCATCGACTCCGTGCTGGCGAGCAGCTCGCGCCGCGCTGCCGTGCGGTCGCCGCCGGGGGAGTCGCCTCGCTGCCAGAGGTCGAGCACCGCGTCGGCCGCCAGGCGCAGGCCCACGACCCCGGTGACGAGTGCGGTCATCTCGGCCATCGGCACGGGCTTCGAGCCGCGCTCCGCCAGGTAGCCGCGGTACGTGTCGTCCAGCCGTCGAGATGCGGCCGCGGCGCCCGCCGCGTCGTCGGTCGGCGCGTCCGCGGACGACCCGCTGGCGTCGCAACGGCTCATCCCGAAGTCCACGGCGCGCGCCAGGTAGTTCGCGCTGGCCACGTAGGCGTCGGCAAGCGCCCGGCCCAGCGCCGCCGCCGCCCCGCGCGGCCAGAACAGGAGCCCCACCGCCAGGCTCACCGCGCCGCCGAGTGCGACGTCCTCGATCCGCACCAGCCCGATCTTCCAGCCCTCCGGCTGCAGGATGTTGAACAGGATCAGCAGCGTCAAGGTGAACGCGGCCTGGCCGGCGGCGAACGAGACCGTGGCGGGCGCAAGCCCGGCCAGCAGCACCGCGGGCGGGAGCAGGAACCAGAGCAGCGTGGTGTTGGTGCCGATCAGCGCCACCAGGCTCGCGCCCACGACGAAGCCCGCGAGCGTGCCCAGCAGGCCGCGCACCACGTTCTCGCCGGTGTTCAGCGCGTTCGAGCGCAGCACTGCGAGGGCGCCGAGGACCACCCAGAACGCGTGGCCCACGCCCGAGAGCTTCGCCACCAGCACCGCCAGGCCCAGCCCCACCGCGCCGCGCACGCTGTTCTGCAGCCACACCGATTGCCGCTCGAAGTAGGAGCCGGCCCGCTCCTGCGCGGCGGACATGGTCGTGCCCAGGCCCTCGGGCTGGCGCCCGAGGAGCCTGTCCAGCCAGCTTCGCCGCTCGGCCGCCGCGGCGAAGTCGATGTTCTGCCCCACCTGCGACACCACGAAGCTCTGCTCCTGCGCCCGGAAGCTCGGGTCGAGCGCCGAGATGACGTCGTCGTGGCCCGACGGCAACATCAGGGCGGCGCCCTCCTCCAGCTCCTCGAGTCTGGCCGCCAGGTCCGCCTGCGCCTGGCGCAGGTCGTCGGGGCCGCGGCCCGGCATGTCCAGCAGGTCCGCGCCGCGTTCGAGCGCGAGCGCCGCGGCCGACTTCACGGCGACCACTCGCGGATCCCTGGGCATGCCCTTCCTCGGAGGCGCCGACAGGAGGACGATGTCGTTCAGCCAGCGCAGCTCGTCCACAAGTCGTATGACGGTGCGCGCGGCTGTGCTCAACCCGGTGGGCCGGTACGGGGTGGCGAAGAACACCTGCTGGAGCGAGGCGACGGCGGCGCTGGCCTCCGCGGCGGCGGCCTCGTCGTGCGTGCGCAGCCGCCCGGCCAGGGCACGGCAGGCGGCGATCGCCGCGGTACGGAGCGGGTTGCGCACGGGCGCCGGCCACAAGACGATGATCGCCACCAGCGCCGCTCCGGAGGCGATGCCCCAGCCCGCCAGGCGGTCGGGGATCGTCGAGGGCGGTCCCGCCAGGCTCACCGAGAGGATGAAGGCCAGGAGCAGCGAGGTGGTCGCGCCGGCCAGCACCGAGCTGACTACTCCCGCGAACAGCACCGCGAACCCCACGACCGCCATCGTCACGGCGGCGAGCGCCGTGGAGCGCGATGTGAGCGTGCCAAGGCAGACGAGTGCAGCGCACGCCACGGCCAGCGCCGCCTCGGCCTCCAGCCGTTCCCGCATAGTGCCGGCGAAGTCCACCAGCACGAGCAGCGCGAACGAGCCGAAGGCCGCGAACGTGGCCACTAGCGGGTTGCCGATCACCTTGTCCCCCAGCGCGAACATCGCCGGCATGACCACCGCCGTGCGCGCCGCCCGGCGGGTGGCGGCAAAGCCGGGATCGTGCTCCCGCAGCCAGCTCCGGGGTGACATCGCTAGTGACCTACGGCTTCAGCGCCACCGCCGCCTCCGGCGTCGCCACTCGGAAGCTGAAGCTCTCCTCGAGATACAGCCGCACCACGTCGCCGTCGTGCGAGTCGTAGCCGATCGACAGGTCCTGGCCCGACTCGAACAGGAAGTCGCCGCCGCGCAGGCTGACGACCACGCCGCCCTGCACGCCGGGCGCCCAGACGATCGGCCCCTCCAGGATCTTGCGCAGGTGGTCCAGCAGCAGGTAGCCGCCGTGCTCGGCGGTCTCCACCACGAGCCGGTACTGCTCGCGCCCGAGCGCAAGACCGTACGGCCCGGTGATCCCCTCACAGAGGAGCCGCTCCACGGCCCCGGCCGCCTGGGACGGGTACTGGTCCGTCACGTCGGAGAGCTGAAGCGGCTCGTGGGGCGATGCCTCGGCGATTCCGGTGATGGCATCCGACCAGCCGTGAAAGACGGCCACGTTCTCGGCGAGGGCGATCTGGTGCGCGGACTTGTCGAGCGCAGCGAGGTCGGTGTCCGCCGCGCCCCGGTCGGCGTCGCGGAGCTCGGCACGCGAGAGCTCGAAGTCCGCCCGCAGCTCCACCAGCGGGAGCACACTTCGTTGGAGTCCGGTCACTCCCTCGCCCGGCGCGGACGCCAGCGGCGCCGTGCGCCCGAGGTTCGTGGCCGAGTGCTCCCAGCCAAGCGGTCCGGAAAAGTCCACCAGCTTGCGAGCGGCGAGCGCGGGCGCCAGGCGATCGCGCGCCTCGGCGTCGAGCAGCTCCCAGGCCGCGTCGCTGATCGGCGCGTGTGAGCGAAGCAGGTGATTCATCGCGACGCTCCTCGGAGGCCCCCGATTCCGAGCGAGCCGTCCTCGTACGCACCCGCGGCTCCCGACGCTCCGCCCTCGAACGCCTCGGCCTCAGCCTCCTCACCGTGCTCGACGATGTCGCCGGCCTGGAACAGGATGCCCCGCGCCACCTCGCGCCAAGGCGGCGTGCGCCGCAGCAGGAACTCGAGGTCCATGGAGAAGTGCTTGAACTCCTCGCCCTGGGCGTCGCGCATGATCGCGAGCGCCTCGGGATCGGTCTCGATGGCGATGCGCTGCTCGTACCAGCCGATCGCCTCGGCTTCCTCGGTCAACGACGCGCACAACCGCGCGAATGTCCGCGTTGACGACGGCAGCTCGTCGGGCGGCTCGTGGTACTGGTCGAAACCCATCGGACCTCCTTCGTGAATTGAGCGAGTGGATTGCAGCACGGATTAGCATCAGCGGCATGGAACGCCGGCCACCGACCGTCGCCGACCTCGTTCGCCGCGCCGTGGAGGTCTGCGATCCTGACGGAGTCGATCCGGACCTCGGCCGGCTGGAGGAGCAGTTCGAGGACGACGACGAGCCGGCGAGCGCAGTGCAGAACCTGGAGGAGCGGCTCGCCATCGCGCTCGAGGGGAGCGACTACGAAGTCGAGAAACCGGCGGTGTCGGTGGCCGGCGCCGTGGTCCTCTATCTCGGGGCTCACGGCGGCGAGGCGGACTTCGACCGCGATCCCACTGAGCTGATCCGGCTCGCTGTGCGCTCGCAATGGCACGGCGACCTGCCGTCCGAAGTGGCCGACTGGGTCGCCGAGCGTTAACGCGCCGGTTAGGCCAGCACGCCCAGAAAGACACCTGCGTGCCCTCCTGACGCCGAATCGGCGGTCTGAGACGATCGCTCCGATTCGCGCCCCGCGGACCCGTCACCGACTGCAAGGAGTCAGCCATGGCCGATAGACCCGTTTTCGTATACGCCGCCGTCTACGACGACGCCGGCGACGCCGAAGCCGACTACGAAGGCGTCGCCGACCTCCACGCCGCCGGACTGGTGGGCACCTACGACGCCGCCGTGATCGAGAAGGAGAACGGCAAGGTCCACATCCACAAGACCGAGAAGCCCACGCAGCACGGAGCCTGGACCGGCATCGCGGTCGGCGCGGTGGCAGGGATCATCTTCCCGCCCTCGATCATCGGCAGCGCGATCGTCGGCGGAGCGGCCGGCGGAGTCATTGGTCACCTACACAAGGGCATGTCGCGCGGTGACCTCAAGGACCTCGGCGAGGCGCTCGACGAAGGCGACGCCGCCCTCATCGTCGTGGGCGAGTCGAAGATCGACGAGCAGATCGAGAAGGCCACCAAGCGCGCTCGCAAGACGCTCGAGAAGCAGGTGGACGCCGACGCCGACGAGTTCAAGCACGAGCTCGAAGAGGCGGAGAAGCAGGGAGCGACAGCGTCCTGAAGCTCGCGCTCCTAGCACTGGTTGTCGTCGGCCTTGTGCTCGCGGGCTGTGGAAAGTCCGCTGAGGACAAGGCCAAGGACCAGGTCTGCAACGCGCGAGACGACATCGCGAAGCAGGTCAGCTCGCTGCAGAGCCTGACCGTCGAGACCGCCACCGTGGACCAGGTGAAGTCGAGCCTCACCTCGATCCAGAACGACCTCAAGAAGATCTCCGACGCTCAGGGCGATCTGAAGGGGGCCCGCAAGGAGCAGGTGCAGAAGGCCAACGAGACGTTCACGTCGCAGGTCACCACCGTGGCCAACGACCTCAAGTCGAACCTGTCTCTCCAGGGCGCCGCGCAGCAGTTGCAGAGCGCCGTCACGCAACTCGGGAACGCTTACAAGCAGTCGTTCGCTCAGATCGACTGCAGCTGACGCTCAGCCGGGCTACATTCCGATTGGTGGACCAGCGGCGTACGGCCCAGCGCCCGCATCTCAGACTCGCCAACCCCGG
>JBKPDA010000020.1:0-11022 GCA_046727635.1 Actinomycetota bacterium
TGTCGATGCCGCGCTGCAACCGCGAGGTGTTGGTGACGAACAGGTCGTCGCCCACCAGCTGGACGTTCGAGCCGATCCGGTCGGTTAGCACCTTCCAGCCGTCCCAGTCCTCTTCGTCCATGCCGTCCTCGATCGACAGGATGGGATAGCGAGCCGCGAGGTCCGCCCAGTAGTCGGCCAGCTCCGCCGAGGAGAGCGTGCGGCCCTCGTGCTCGAGCTCGTAGGAGCCCTCGCGAAAGATCTCAGAGGTCGCCGGATCCAGCGCGATCGCCACATCGTCGCCCGGCCGGTAGCCCGCCGCCGAGATTCCGGCAACGAGCATCTCCAGCGCCTGCTCGTTCGACTGCAGATCCGGCGCGAAGCCGCCCTCGTCGCCTACGGTGGTGCCGAGGCCGCGGTCGTGCAGCGTCTTCTTCAGCGCGTGGAACACCTCGCAGCCCGCGCGCAGGCCGGCGGAATAGGTGGAGAAGCCCACCGGCACGACCATGAACTCCTGGAAATCGACCTTGTTGTCGGCGTGCGCGCCGCCGTTCACCACGTTCATCATCGGCACGGGCAGCACGCGGGCGCCGTCGCCGCCGAGGTAGAGCCAGAGCGGCTTCTCCTCCTCCATCGCCATCGCCTTGGCTGCCGCGAGCGACACGCCGAGGATCGCATTCGCGCCGAGCCGGGCCTTGTTGGGAGTGCCGTCCAGCTCGATCATCGTCCGGTCGAGCACGGCCTGGTCGGCGGCGTCGAGGCCGGTGACCGCGGAGGCGATCTCCCCATTCACGTTCCCGACCGCCTTCAGAACACCCTTGCCGCCGAAGGCGTCACCGCCGTCGCGCAGCTCGACTGCCTCGAACTCGCCCGTAGATGCGCCCGAGGGAACCGCCGCGCGCCCGGCCGAGCCAGAGGCCAGACCCACCTCTACCTCGACCGTCGGGTTGCCGCGGCTGTCGATTACCTGGCGGGCGTGTACCTGCTGGATCTCGCTCACTCGATTCCTTTCCTGAACCTATCGGCGGCGGCGCGCAGGGCGAGCTCCGGGTCCACCCGGAGGCGCGCGGCAAGCGCCACGCAGTCGAACAGAAGATCCCCGAAGCCCTGGAAGCTCTCATCGTCGAGGCGCGAGCGGATGCGGTCACGGAGCTCGTTGGGGCTCGGGTGCTCGTAGTCGGACCCGGACGCCGCCCGGCGCAGCAGCTTGCGCGCGTAGAGCGTGGACGGCAGGTTCTCCGGCACGTCGTGGAAGACCTCGTCGCCATCGCGACCCGGCTCGGCGCGCTTGATCTGGTCCCAGTTGCGCAGCACCGTGGCGGCGTCCTCGGCCTCGGCGTCGCCGAACACGTGCGGGTGCCGGCGGATCAGCTTCTGGCGGCAATGCTCGGCCACCGCCGCGAGGTCGCCCTGCCCTCGCTCCTCGAGCAAGAGCGAGAGGAAGTAGACCTGGAAGAGGACGTCGCCCAGCTCATCGAGCATCTTCGCGTCGTCGCCCGAATTCGCGGCGTCGGCCAGCTCGTAGGCCTCCTCCACCGTGTGCGGGACGATCGAGCGCTCGTCCTGCTCGCGATCCCAGGGACAGTCGCGGCGCAAGCGCCGCGTGATCTCGTCTAATGCCAGAAGTGAGCCGGCCGGTTCCGGACTAGCCACTGCCTGTAGCGCCGGTGGCTCCAGTCGCGCCCTTCTTGGGCTTCGGCGCGTTCTTGCAGCTCGAGATCACGAAGTCCTTTGCGCACTTCGTCTTGCTCGTATACCGCTTCTGGTAGTCGGCCACGAACTTGTTGAGCGCATCCTGCTCCTGCTGCGAGCGGATGATGTTGACGATCGTGTCGTGCGCCTGCGCCTCGGTCTGCTGCGAGGCCTTCGTGACCGCGGTGACCTTGAAGACGTAGTAGCCGAACTGCGTCTTCACTGGTCCGACCACCTTGCCCTTCTGGGCGTTGAAGATCGCCTTGTCGAACGCGGCCTCCTGCTGGCCCTTGGCCACGCCGGGGAGCCGACCGCCCTGCGACTTCGAGGCCTGATCGATCGAGTACTTCTTGGCGACCTTGCTCCAGGCGGTGCCGCTGTTGATCTGGGACTTGGCCTGGTTCGCCTTGGCCTGGGTCTTGGTGAGCACAACCTGGAGGTCGCGCCGCTCAGGCTGCGCGAAGCGCGCCTGGTTCTTCGCGTAATAGGCGGCGACCTGGGCGTCGGAGACGTTGTTCTTGCCCGCGACGATCTTCTGCCGCACCTGCTGGGTGAGCACGTCGATCTTCACGCGGAAGAGCAGGTCGTTCATCGTCATTCCTGACGAGGCCAGGAACTTGTTGAAGTCCGCCCGCTTGGGGAACGACTGCTTGATCTGGTCGTCGAGCTGCTTCTGGACGGTGGCCGGCTTTGCGACGAGCTTGCGGGCGTCCGCCTCCTGCAGCAGCCACTGGGACTGCACGAGGAACTGCATCACCTGCTGCTTGAGCCCCTCGTACTGCTGTTGGCACTGGCTCTTGAGCGCGGCGGCCGTGGGCTTTGCCTGCCCCTTCGCCACCGGCACCTTCTGGAGGGTGGCCACGCACTTCGTGTAGTCCGGCGGGTCGGGCACCACCGCCGTCTGGCCGGACACCGCCTGCTGCTTCGTGGCGACGGTGAGCCAGTGGTTGAACTCCGACTTCTTGATGTTCGTGCCGTCGACGGTGGCGACCGAGTCGGACGGGACTCCGCTCCCGCATCCGGCCACTACCAGCGCGCAAAGCGCGATGGTCAGGGGAGCGACGGCAAGCAGCTTCTTTCTCATTGACACCGGTTGGTTTGGGATCAGGCTTGGACGGCGCGCAACAGGCCGGGGTGTGTGCGGCGGGGCGAGTCCGCTGAAAGCGAACGCCTCCCTGGCACGGCGCACGAGGCGTGATGGTAGCGACTAATTATCAGTACTGGGCTCAGTTGCAACGTGGAGGATGGCTTCGGCGGCGGCAACCACAGCTGGGAAGCGGGCTGCCGGGTCGTCTGGCACGCGAACCCTCACCGTGCTTCGGCCGGACTCGTAGATCGCGCCGGGAAGCGTCTCCCGGAGCGCCTTCGAGCCCTTGGCGTCGAGCTCGATCGGGGACACGGTGAGCTGGCCGCCACGGAATCCCACGTCCTTCGCGCCCGCGCGGCCGAGCTTGATGCGCGCATCCTGCAGGCGTATGAGGTTGTCGAGCGGCGCCGGCACTGGACCGAAGCGATCCTCCAGCTCCTCGCGCAGCATGATCAGCGCCGCCACCTCGCGGGCACCTGCCACGCGGCGGTGGATCTCGATCTTGGCCGCCTCGTACGGCACGTAGTCGCCCGGCACGTAGGCGTCCACCGGGATGTCGAGTCGAACCGGCTCGGGCGCCTCGTCCGCGCTCGTGCCCGCCAGCGCCGCCACCGCCTCGTCGAGCATCGCCACGTACAGCTCGAACCCCACGGCGGCCACGTGGCCCGACTGCTCCTCGCCGAGCAGGTTGCCGGCGCCGCGGATCTCGAGGTCGCGCATGGCGATCTTGAAGCCCGAGCCCAGCTCCGTGTAGTCGGACAGGGTGGAGAGCCGCTTCTGCGCCTCCTCGGTGAGCGCGGCGTGCGAGGGGTAGAAGAGGTAGGCGTAGGCCCGCTCGCGGGAGCGACCCACCCGGCCGCGGATCTGGTAGAGCTGAGCGACGCCGAGCGCGTCCGAGCGCTCCACGATCAGCGTGTTTGCGGTTGGGATGTCGAGCCCCGCCTCCACGATCGTGGTGCACACGAGTACGTCCGCCTCGCCGCGCAGGAACTCGAGCATCACGCGCTCGAGCTGCTTCTCGTCCATCTGGCCGTGGGCCACGCTCACGCGCGCCTTGGGCACGATCGCCCGGATGCGCTCGGCCGTCTCGTCGATCGTCTCCACACGGTTGTGCAGGAAGAACGCCTGACCCTTGCGCTCCAGCTCGCGCTCGATCGCCTGCCGCACGAGCTCCTCGTCGTACTCGCCCACATAGGTGCGCACCGGCCGGCGCCCCTCGGGCGGCGTCTCGATCACCGAGATGTCGCGCAAGCCGGCCAGCGACATCTGCAGCGTGCGCGGGATCGGCGTGGCCGACAGTGACATCACATCCACGCGCAGCTTCAGCTGCCGCAGCAGCTCCTTCTGCTTCACCCCGAAGCGCTGCTCCTCGTCCACGATCAACAGGCCCAGCTCCTTCGGCCGCACGTCGCGCGAGAGCACGCGGTGGGTGCCGATCAGGATGTCCACGTTCCCCTCGCGGAACTTGTCGAGCGCCTCCTTCACCTCCTTGGCGGAGCGGAAGCGCGAAGCCATCTCGATCTGCAAGGGGAAGTCCCGCAGCCGCTCGGTGAAGGTGCCGAAATGCTGCTGGGCGAGCACCGTCGTGGGCACGAGGAAGAGCACCTGCTTGCCGTCGGTGGCCGCCTTGAACGCCGCCCGCAGGGCCACCTCGGTCTTGCCGTAGCCCACGTCACCGCAGATCAGTCGGTCCATCGGGCGCGCCTCCTCCATGTCGGCTTTCACCGCCTCGATGGCGTCCAGCTGGTCGGGCGTCTCCTGGTAAGGGAAGGCCTGCTCGAAGTCGATCTGCCACTCGCCGTCCTGCGGGAACGCGTGCCCTGCCCGGCGGCGGCGCTCGGCGTAGAGGTTGATCAGCTCGCCCGCCAGCGCCTGCGCCGCGCGGCGAGCGCGCATCTTCATCTGCTCCCACTGCTTGCCGCCGAGCTTCGACAGCGGTGGGTTGCCGGCGTCGGCTCCCACGTAGCGACTGACCTTGTGCAGCTGGTCGCTCGGCACGAACACGCGGTCGCCGTCCTTGTACTCGAGCTCGAGGTAGTCGCGCGTCACGCCTCCCACGGTCTTCGTCTCGAAGCCTGTGAAGCGGGCGATGCCATGGTCCTCGTGGACCACCGCGTCGCCGCTGCGCAGGTCCGTGAATGAGGCGATCGCGCCGGCGCCCGTGCGCGGGCCCTCCGGCGGAGCGGCGCGGCGACGGCGCAACAGACGATGCTCCGGCAGCACCGCCAACTTCAGCTGGGGAGCCAGGAAGCCCTCGCGCAGGCTCGCGTCCGCGAAGCGCACGCCCGGCTCGGCAGGCGCGGGGCCGCCGTCGAGGAACTCGGCGCGCAGGCGGGCCAGGTTGTAGCGGGCGCGCTCGGCCTCACCGTGGCGCGCCCACGCCACCACCGTGCGGTACCCCGAGTTCACGAGCTTCTCTAGCTCCGGCTCGGCCTCCTTGAGGTTGCGGGCCGCGCTGTCGGCGCCCTGGGCGCGGAACACGTGGGGCTGATCGCCTGAGATCGCCGAGAGGCTGAGCTCGGTGCGCCCGGACAGCACCTGCTCCAGCTCCTCCGGCGACACGTACAGGTGGTGCGCGTCGGCGTCATGGAAGCTCGTGGTCACCTCCTGCCAGAGGTCGGCGAGCGCCGGCGCGAGCTCCTCCTCGGCCGCCACCGCCACCAGCGCCTCGTCCGGCACGAGCGAGAGCACGTCGCGGAAGCGGTCCACCGGGAGGATCTCCGCGATGTCGGGCCGCTGCTCCGCCTCGGTCTCGGTGGCCGCGATCTCGGCCAGCTCGCGGTGCTCGGGCGCGAGCTCCGCGGCGGGCGCGATCTCGACCTTGTCGGCCTCCTCCAGCGAGCGCTGGGTGAAGGTGGAGAAGAAGGTGAGCCGTTCCACCTCCACGTCGAAGAGCTCGCAGCGCACCGCGCGCTCCTCCGTGGCCGGGTACATGTCGAGGATGTCGCCGCGGATGGCGAACTGCCCGCGCTCCTCGACCTGGTCCACGCGCTCGTAGCCGCAGGCCACGAGCTGGTCGGCCGCCTCGTCGAGGTCGATCAGGCCACCTTTCTCGATCGTGAAGCCGTGCGGCCGAAGCGCCGGATCCGGCACCTTCTCAGCGAGCGCTGCCGCGCTGGCCACCACCACAGCGCCGGCGCCGTCGAGCAGCGCATCCAACGCCGCTACGCGGAGGCCCACGAGATGCGGCGGCGGCGCGAGGTGCGACTCGTAGCGCACGCCGCGCGCCGGATAGAAGCGCACGAGCCGCGGAGCAAGGAAGGCCTTGAGGTCGGCAGCGAGGTCGCGAGCCGAGCGGTCGTCGCCCGCGACGATCAGCGCTGGACGGCTCGGCTCCGCGTCGGTCAGCGCCGCGATCAGGTACGGCCGCATGCTGGCGGACACGAACGCGCGCTGCGGCCCGCTCTTCGCGGCGTCGGCGAGCGCGGTGACAGAGGGGTCCTCGTGTGCGTATGTGAGGAGTTGCCGGAGCGACATGAGGCAGCGCAAACGGCCGCCCGGGCACGCCGCGCGGCTCTACACGGTGATTCTAGAAAGCGCGCCGAGCTCGTCTTCTGCGAGCTCGATCCGTCCGGCCGCCATGTTCTCCTGGAGGTGCTGGACCGATGAGGTGCCCGGTATGGGCAACATGTTCGGCGAGCGCTGGAGCAGCCAGGCGAGCGCCACCTGCGACGGCGTGGCGCCGTGGGCGGCCGCTATCTCGTCGAGCGGGCCGGCGGGCTCCGCCAGCCGACCCACCGCCAGCGGGAACCACGGGATGAACCCGAGGCCGTCGCGCTCGCACACCTCGAGGACGTCCTGGGAGAAGCGGTCGGTGAGGTTGTAACGGTTTTGCACCGACACCACGTCGACGATCGAACGGGCGGCGTCCAGCAGTTCGGTGCTCACGTTGGAGACGCCGATCAGCCGGATCTTGCCCTCGTCCTGGAGCTCCTTCAGCGCTCCAACCGAGACGTCGTAGGGGATCTTCGGGTCCGGGCGGTGCAGCTGGTAGAGGTCGATGCGGTCGAGCTTCAGCCGCCGAAGGCTGCGCTCGCACGCCTCCCTCAGGCGCTCTGGCCGGCCGTCGGGGTCCCAGCGGCCGGGTCCTGGGCGCATGAAGCCGCCCTTTGTAGCGATCACGAGGTCCTCCGGATACGGGTAGAGCGCCTCGGCGATGATCTCCTCGCTGACGGCCGGGCCGTCGGAGTCCGCCGTGTCGATGAAGTTCACGCCGAGCTCCAGCGCGCCCCGCAGCACGGCCTCGCACTGCTCGCGATCGTCGGGCTCGCCCCAGACCCCTGGGCCGGTGAGGCGCATGGCGCCGAAGCCGAGGCGGCTCACCGTCAGCTCGCGTCCGAGCGTGAAGGTGCTCATTCCTCGACGGTACTAAGCACCACCCGCTCGGCCTCGTCCGCAGCCCGCTCCACCAGGTCGCGCACCTCCTCAGCCGACTCGCGGAACCTGCCGAGCACGTAGGCGGACACGACCTCGGGGTCGGTGCTGTCCGGCCGTCCGACCCCGACGCGAACGCGGCGGAAATCACCGCTCCCCAGCCCCTGCTTCACGGCCTTCAGGCCGTTGTGGCCCGCCAGCCCACCGCCGATGCGGCTCTCGATCCGGCCGAACGGCAGGTCGATCTCGTCGTGCAGCACCAGCACGCGGTCGAGCGGCACGCCGAGCGCTCCGCGGGCGGGGCCCACCGCCTTGCCCGCGTCGTTCATATAGGTCTGAGGCAGCAGCATCGCCACGCGCGGGCCGCCCGCCCCGGCGCGGCCCTCTGTGTAGAGGCCGGCGTACTTCTTCTTCGCCTTGGGCAGATCCCAGCGCGACCCGAGCACGTTCGCGATCTCGAAGCCCACGTTGTGGCGCGTGCCCCTGTAGCTGTCGCCTGGATTTCCGAGGCCGACGACGAGCCAGTCGGCTTTGCCGCCGCGCCGGAAGAGGCTCAGGACTCTTCGCCGCCGTCCTCGGCGGCTTGCTCGGCTTCCTCGCCGGCGGCGGCCTCGGCCTCAGCCTCTTCGGCGGCCGCCGCCTCCTCGCCCACGAGCTCGGTCTCTTCCTCGATCTCGGGCTCGACCACCTGACTCGGCACCGTGATCGTGGCGATGATCGTCTCCTCCGGATCGTCGAGGAAGGTGACGCCAGGCGGTGCCGAGATCTCGGACAGGTGCATGACCGCCGCGATCTCCATCCCGGACACGTCCACCAGGATGCGCTCGGGGATATCGGTGGGCAGAGCCTCGATAGTGAGCTCGCGGTTTGCCTGCTCGAGCACGCCGCCCTCCTTCACGCCGGGGGCATCCTCCACGCCCTCGAGCTCCACTGCGACTGTGGAGTGAATCTTCTCGTCGAGGCGAACCTGCAGCAGGTCGATGTGCACGATCTGGCCGCGCACCGGGTGACGCTGCTGGTCCTTGACGATCACGGGCTTGGCGGCGCCGTCCCCGATCTTCAGGTCGATCAGCGCCGAGCCCTCGTGCAGGGCCGCGCGCAGGACGCGCGCGTTCACCTTGAACGAGATGCACTCGTCGCCGCCGCCGTACACCACGCCGGGCACGTAGCCGTCGCGGCGCAGGCGCCGGGTGGCGCGGGTACCGCGCTCGGGGCGTTCCTCGACAACCAGGGATGGACGATTCGATGCGGCCATGCAGCGGGCCAGTGTAGCGACCGGCGCCTCACTAATCTGGGCACGGATGGCGAAAGAGGACAATTCAATCCCCACCGGGCGCATTCGGAGGACGGCCAAAGTGGCCCAGGTGATCGGTACCAGCGGAGCCGGTTACGCGGGGGCGCGGGCCCGCAGCGTGGGGCGCGGCAAAGACCATCGCGACGAGCGGCTGGAGCGCGCTCACATGGAGACCGCGGAGCGGATGGTGGACGCGCTCGGGACGATGAAGGGCGCCGCGATGAAGATCGGCCAGTTCGCCTCCTTCATCGACACCGAGTTCCTGCCGCCGGACTACCGCGAGCTGTACCAGGAGAAGCTGAGCTCGCTGCGCGACTCGGCGCCGTCGATGCCGTGGAAGGACGTGCGCTCGGTGCTCGAGGAGGAGTGGGAGGACCCGCCCGAGGAGCTGTTCCAGGACTTCGAGGAGGAGGCCGCGGCCGCGGCGTCGATCGGTCAGGTGCACCGCGCCACGCTGTGCGACGGGCGGAAGGTAGCCGTGAAGATCCAGTACCCGAAGATCGCCCGCGCGCTCGAGGCCGACATGCAGAACGCCGGCATGATCCTGCGCCTGGCTAAGGCGATCGCGCCGGGTCTCGACGCCGGCGCCGCCGCCAAGGAGCTGCGCGAGCGGGTGATGGAGGAGCTCGACTACGAGTACGAGGCCCAAAACCAGCGAACGTTCGCCCGCGCCTACCGGAACCACCCGTTCATCTACGTGCCGGACGTGGTCACGCGCCTGTCGCGGCGGCGGGTGCTCGTCACCGAGTGGGTGGACGGGATGGGGTTCGAGGACGTGAAGCAGCTGGCGCAGGAGGAGAAGGACCGCGTGGCCGAGATCGTGTTCCGCTTCTACTACGGCTCGATCTACCACCTGCAGCACTTCAGCGCCGACCCCCATCCCGGCAACTACCTGCTGATGGAAGACGGCAAGGTGGCATTCCTCGACTTCGGGATGACCAAGCAGCTGGACAAGGACCAGATCGAGCTCGAGATCGCCGCCCTCGAGGCGGTGTTCGCCAACGACCCCGAGCGGTTGCGCACGGCGCTGCAGGACCTCGGCTTCGTGAACAACCCGAAGCGGGTCGACGCCGAGCGCCTGATGGAGCACGTGAAGGCCGTCGGCGGCTGGTACATGGAGGACCGCGAGTACACGATCGATTCCGACGTGGTGATGCGCGCGATCGCCGCGGCCTCCGACCCGCGCTCCGAGTTCTTCGACCTGATGCGCCGCGAGAACCTGCCCGCCAACGAGATGATGGGCCGGCGCATGGAGGCGGGCGTCCTCGCCGTGCTCGGCCAGCTGAACGCCACCCGCAACTGGCACCGGATCGGCCGCGAGTGGTGGTTCGCGGACGAGCCCGACACCGAGCTGGGCCGCGAAGAGTGGGCCTACTTCGAGTCGAAGGGCGAGAAGCGGGTTCGCAAGTTTGGAGCCAGGGCTACCTGACCAGCCGCTAGAACAGCTGGTTTTCGCCAGCGAAGATTTCCGACACCGACCCGTCCGTGAAGATCTGCCGCACCGAGTCCGTGAGGATGTCGCTGCAGGTGAGCACCCGGATCAGGTCCGGTGGCGCGCCGTCGCGCAGCGGGATCGTGTCGGTGACGAGGATGCCCGAGAGCGGGGAGGTCGTGAGGGTCTCGAAGGCGTTGCCGGAGAAGACGCCGTGGGTGGCGACCGCGTATACCTCGCTGGCGCCCGCCTCCATCACCGTGCGCGCGCCCGCGGCGAGCGTGCCGCCGGTGTCGATGATGTCGTCGACGATCACCGCGCGGCGACCGCGCACGTTCTCGACGCCGATCACGTAGCCGATCTCCGCCAGCTGCTGGGCTGGCCGCTCCTTCTCGAGCAGCGCGTACTCCGTGCCCACCTTCTCCGCGAACTTGCGCGTGAGCTTCACGCGGCCGGCGTCGGGGGCGATGATCACGAGGTCGGACGGCGGGCCAAGCTGGTCCTTGACGTACTGGGAAAGGACGTTCATCGCCGTCATGTGGTCCACCGGCTTCTGGAAGAACCCCTGCAACTGGCCCGCGTGGAGGTCCATCGTCACGATGCGGTCCATGCCCGCGGCCTCGAGCATGCGGGCCACCAATCGGGCCGTAATCGGCTCGCGCGGCGCGGACTTCTTGTCCTGGCGTGAGTAGCCGTACCATGGGCACACCGCAACTACTCGGTGCGCTGATGCGCCGACCGCGGCATCGATCATCACGAGCAGCTCCATGAGCGCGTCGTTGACCGTCAGCCCTTCCTTCTCGTTGCCGGAGATCGACTGGACGATGAAGAGGTCGGCCCCACGGATGGACTCCTCGTAGCGGCAGTAGACCTCGCCATCGGAGAAGGTCTTGAGCCCGGCGTTGGTGAGACCGACGCCCATCTTGTCGGCGATGGCCGCGCCCAGCTCGCGGCTGGCCCGGCCGGCCGTGATCATGAGCCGCTTGTCTGCACCGAATGGAAGGCTCGTGGCCATCTGAACCGCCTCAATCTCCAGCGTCATCGGAGGCTTCTTTCCCCTTTCTCGCGGCGTATCCCTCGATGTTGCTCTGCCGTGCGCGCGCGATGCCGAGCGCGCCGTCCGGAACGTCGTCCGTGATCACCGATCCGGCACCAGTGTACGCG
>JBKPDA010000021.1:0-4457 GCA_046727635.1 Actinomycetota bacterium
CGCGTGGTGGAGGACTACACCTACCTCTGGTACGACGTGCGGCCGCACCCCAACTTCGGCACGGTGGAGGTACGCGTGATGGATGCCCAGACCCGCGTGGAGCACACACTGGCCATCGCCGCGCTCGTTCAGTGCCTCGTGAAGGAGCTGTGCGAGCACTTCGACGCAGGCAAGAAGCTGTCCCGCTACCCGTACGAGATGCTCGACGAGAACAAGTGGCTGGCCGCCCGCCACGGGCTCGAGGGTGAGCTCGTCGACCTGCCGAAGACCAGCCGGGTGCCCACCCGCGAGCTCGTGCGGCGGATCATGAAGCGGGTGCGGCCGCACGCCGAGGAGCTCGGCTCACTGGAGGACCTCGACTACCTGAATGACCTGCTCGAGCGCGGCAACGGGGCAGCGCGGCAGGTTGTGGTCTACGAGGCGAACCATGACCTAAGTGAGGTAGTCCGGGAGATCGTCGAGGCCACAACCGCGTAGTACGTCGGTTCGCCCTTTTTGCGCGACTCGCGCGAAGGTATCCTCGGTGAAGTGAGCGAGCCTGAGCTCTTCGTCATCTGCAAGAACTGCAGTGCCGAGGTCAGTCCCTATGTGACGGAGTGTCCGTATTGCGGGCAGCGGGTTCGCAAGCGCGCGCCGAGGATCGACCGCCACCCGCAGCTCGAATCCGAGCGGAAGCGGGGTCCGCTGCGGAGGATGCCCTCGCTCGGGAGGCTGCGGCGCGACGAGATCCCCGGGATCGCGCCCGACACGCGCCCGTACGCGACCGGCGCGCTGGTGATCGCCTCGATCATCACCACGCTGATCATCGCCACCGGCCAGGTGAGCCTGTACGACTTAGGCGGCGTCTATTTCAAGCCCGTATCGGGCGACTGGTGGCGGCTGGCGGTCACGCCGTTCCTGCACAACAACGGCGTCTATCAGTTCGTCACCCTCGTGGCGGTGGCCATCTTCGGCACCCACCTGGAACGCCGCTTCGGGTTCGCCACGCCTGTGATCATCTTCCTGCTGGCAGGCGCGGGCGGGGCGCTGATCTCGGTCGAGATCGACCCTAACCAGGCGGCCATCGGCGCCAACGGCGCGGCCCTTGGACTGCTCTGCGCCTGGTTGGTGGAGGACCGGCTGGCGTACCGGCGCGGCGAGGATCGCGGCAACGACCTGATCGGCGTCTACGTGATAGCCGTGGTGCTGCTGCTCCTGTCGGTGGCCTGGAACGACTACGCGAGCATCTACGCGGGCCTGGGCGGCGCCGCGATCGGCGCGCTCTGCGGCGTGATGCTGCGAGCCGTCAGGCGCTGACGGCGATCTCGCCGGGCTCGCCCTCCACGATCCGGCCGATCCGGATGCCCGGCGCGCCGGTGCCTGGTGCGGCGGCGACCAGCAGCCCGCCCGAGGTCATCGCGTCGGTAACGAGCCAGCGGCGCTCCTCCGGCACGTCCTCCGCCCACTCCACCCATGGCTCCACCCACTCGCGGTTGCGGCGCGTGCCGCCTGCGATCGGGGGCTCGTCCGACAAGAGCAGTTCCAGCACGCCGTCGATCGCCGGGACCGCGCCGGCTTCAACCTCGGCCGCCACCCCGCTGGCCTTCGTCATCTCGTGCAGGTGACCGAGCAGCCCGAAGCCGGTCACGTCGGTCATCGCGCTTAGGTCGGAGTCGAGCGCGCGGGCGCAGGCGTCGCGGTTGAGGGTGGTCATCACCGCTATCGACTCGGCCACCAGCGCATCCGAGGCCAGCCCGCGCTTCGCCGCTGTGGAGATCACGCCGCCGCCGAGCGGCTTGGTCAGGTAGAGGTCGTCGCCCGGGCGCGCCGTGGAATTCCGCACCAGGTGCTCGGGGTGCACGCGGCCGGTCACGGCCATCCCGTACTTCGGCTCGCGGTCGTCGATCGAGTGGCCGCCCACCACGGCCACGCCGGCCGCGGCCGCCGCGTCGTGGCCGCCGCGGAGGATCTCCCGCAGCAGGTCTCGCCCCAGTTCCTCCAGCGAGTAGGCCACGAGGTTGAGCGCGGTCAGCGGCTCCCCGCCCATCGCGTAGATGTCCGAGAGCGCATTGGTGGCGGCGATGCGGCCGAAGTCGTAGGGGTCGTCCACGATCGGCGTGAAGAAGTCGACGGTGGTGAGGATCGCGAGGTCGGGGGAGACGTAGTAGGCGGCGGCGTCGTCGGCGGTTTCGGACCCCACGAGCACTCGCGGGTCGGCGGGCCGCGGCAGCTCCTCGAGCAGCAGGTGCAGCTCGGACGGCGACAGCTTGCACGCGCAGCCCGCGCCGTGCGACAGCGCGGTGAGCCTCACTACCTCCATCTACCTATTATCCGCCGCGTGCCGGAGCGCGAGTTCACGGACGCGGAGGTGGACGCCGCACTCGAGGCCTTGAGCGATCCCGAGCGCTTCCGCGCGGCGGAGGGCCGCGTGGCGCGGATGGCCCCTCAACTCCAGCGGATCCTGGCGGAGGCGCTGCAGGAGGGCGGCTGGCTCGAGGCCCACGAGTCGCAGGTGCTGAAGGCGGCGACGACTCCCGACGACGACGCCCGCCTGATGGCGATGCGCACGCTGCTCGCCGAGGAGACCCGCGTCGGCATGCTCGTCGGAGTGGCCGTTGGATGGGAGCTGGCCCGGGAACTAGAGGGCTTTCACGACACCGAAGGAGACTGAGACGATGGACATTCGCTTTCTTGGGCATGCGACCGTAGAGCTGACCGACGGCGACACGCGCGTGCTCGTGGACCCCTTCATCACGGGGAATCCGAAGGCGCCCGTGCAGGCGTCCGATCTGAACCCCACGCACATCTTCCTCACCCACGGCCACGGCGATCACTGGGGCGACGTGGTGGACATCGCCAAGCGGACCGGCGCCCACTGCGTGGGCATCGTCGAGCTGGCGCGCGAGCTGGCGAGCTCGGGCGTGGAGAGCGTGTCCGACCCCAACATCGGCGGCACGGTCGAGTTCGAGGGTGGCTGGGTGCGGCTCACGCCGGCCTGGCACACGTCCACCACTCCGGGGGGCACGGTGAACACGCCGGCCGGGCTCGTGATCAACCTCGGCGGGAAGACCGTCTACCACCTGGGCGACACGGGGCTGTTCACCGACCTGCAGCTCGTCAAGGCGCGCGACCACATCGACGTCGCCCTCATCCCGATCGGCGGCCACTACACGATGGATCGTCACGACGCGGTCATCGCCGCCGACTGGGTGGGCGCCGACACCGTGGTCCCCATCCACTACAACACCTTCCCGCCCGTCGAGGCCGACGACCAGGCGTTCAAGTCCGACGTCGAGTCGAAGACCTCCTCGAAGGTCACGATTTTGCAGCCGGGGGAGACGCTTTCTGTCTAGGCGGCTGCTCGCCATAGGCGCTGTTGCCCTCCTCGCGCTCGCTGCGTGCGGCGGCGGCGGAGGAGGCGGTGGTTCGAACACGACGACCACGGTGGCTTCGTCGCCCTCGCAGTCGACGACGACCACCTCGGCCTCGAGCGGATCGATCACGGGCGAGCTGACACGCTCGACAACCTCGTCGACCTCCACCTCCGCCGAGCAGCAGTCCGGCGACGAGACCCCGATCTCCACGCAGGCGCTGTTCACCGGGCGCGGCGGCGTGATCACCCCGCGCCGCATCCGCGTGCCCCCGTTCATCGCGGTGACCGTGGTGCTGCAGTCGGCGGACGGCAAGCAGTACTCGCTCTCGGTGAAGGGAAGGACGCTGCAGACGACAAGCAAGGCGAGCCTCCGGCTCTCCGGCCTGCGAGCGGGGTCGAAGTACGTGCTGACCACCGCGGCGGGCTCGCTGACGATCGTCGCGAACGCCGAGCCTGGCCCATAGTTGGCCAGCCAGCCAACTCGTGCGGTACGCTTGCGCCACCGAGCACCGCACCGAGGAGAGGGAGGCCGTCGATGAGCGACACCGCGACCAGCCGCACTGAGCGCGAGGACTTCCAGGCGACCAGCGATCCGGCCGTCCTCGAGTCTGCCGATCGCGGCGAGGTGAAGCTCCTCAGCTACAGCGAGCTGTACCTGCTGTGGGAGCGCCAGCAGTGGCGCACTCAGGATCTCGACTTCACCCAGGACAAGCTGGACTGGGCGAGCTTCCCGGACGACGAGAAGTTCCAGCGCATGTACGGGCTGTCGTCGTTCTTCATCGGCGAGCAGAAGGTGGCGGAGGAGCTGGGGCCGATGATGCGTGCGGCGCCGACCGAGGAGATGCGCATCTTCCTCTGTACGCAGATCGCCGACGAGGCGCGCCACGTGGCGTTCTTCAACCGCTTCTACGAGGAGGTCGGCGTGCTCGAGTCCGACAACCTCCAGGATCGGCTCGAGGAGACGAGCGCCCACCTCAACCCGAAGTTCCACGACCTCTTCGACGACATGCTCAAGAGCCGCGTTGACAAGCTGGCCCGCGACCCGAGCGACCTCGTCACGCTCGTCGAGGCCATCACGCTCTACCACATGGTGATCGAGGGGATG
>JBKPDA010000022.1:0-8851 GCA_046727635.1 Actinomycetota bacterium
TCTCTACGCTGTTCTCCTGTACCAGGCAGGGGACTGGGGTTGAGCAAGCTGAACTTGGAGCTTGGCGATGAGGTAGTGCGCCTGCGGCGAGAGCTCTCCGAGCAGGAGCGAGCCCTGCGCGCGCGCGAGGAGGAGTTCGGCCGCTACATCTCGCAGCTGCGCGCGGCGCTGCGGCGGGAGCGCGCCCACGCCGACGAGCTGAGCCGCTCGTACGTGGCGGCGGTGAGGGCGCTGACCAACGCCGTGGAGGCGCGCGACTCCTACACCGGCAAGCACGCCGAGCGCGTGGCGGCCTACGGGCTGGAGCTGGCGATGATCATCGATCCGGATCTGGCCATGGACCCGCAGATCGAGTTCGGCTTCCTGCTCCACGACGTGGGCAAGGTCGCCGTGCCGGACTCGATCCTGCACAAGCCCAAAGCGCTCACCAGCAGGGAGCAGGAGCTGATGCGACGACATCCGGTCGTGGGATGCGAGATCGTGTCGCACATCGACTTCCTCCAAGGCGACGCGACGCAGGTGGTCCTGCACCATCACGAGCGCTGGGACGGCGGTGGGTATCCGCACCGGCTCTCAGGCGAGGACATCCCGCGTGCGGCTCGGATCTTCGCCGTGGCCGACACCTTCGACGCGATCACCACAGACCGCCCCTACCGTCGCGCGGCGTCGATCGCGAAGGCGCGGCGCGAGATCCGCAGGGGGGCCGGCGGCCAGTTCGATCCCGACGTCGTCGAGGCGCTGATGGAGGTTCCCGACGACGTGCTCGAGCGCATCCGCGACGAGGCCGTCCTGACCTCCATCGCCGCCCCTTGAGGGGCTACCTCGGCCTCGGCTCGAACGTCGGAGACCGGCTGTCGAACCTCCGCGCCGCCAGGGAGGCGCTCGACGGTCGCGGCCTGACGGTGGTCGCGTCGTCGTCGGTCTACGAGACCGCGCCGCAGGGCGAGATCATCGACCAGCCGGATTTCCTGAACGCGTGCATCGCGATCGAGACGGAGCTCGGGCCGGAGGAGCTGCTGGATGAGTGCAAGGCGGTGGAGCGCGAGCTGGGAAGGCAACCCGGTGGAGTGCGCCACGCGCCACGCCCCATCGACGTGGATCTGCTGCTGCTCGACCAACTCGAGCACTCGTCAGAGCGACTGACGCTGCCTCACGCTGAGATCCGGTCGCGCCGCTTCGTGCTCGAGCCGCTGCTCGAGCTCGATCCGGACCTCGCGCTGCCGGACGGCTCGCCGCTCGCGGACACGCTCGGGCGACTCATGGATCAGCGCGTGACCCGCCTCGGTCCGCTCTAGGGATAATCGCGCCGCGATGCTGCTCGCGGTCGATGTAGGAAACACGCAGACCCACCTCGGCATGTTCCGCGACAGCGAGCTGCTGGAGCACTGGCGCTTTGCCACGGTGCGCGAGTCGACCGCCGACGAGCTGGCGACGGTCCTGGTGGGTCTCCTCCAACTGCGTGGCCTCACGCTCGAGGACGTGGACGCCGCGATCGTGTCGTCGGTCGTGCCGCAGCTCGTCCACGAGTACCAGGCCGTGGGGCAGCGCTACCTCGGCGACTCGCTGATTGTCGTGGGGCCGGGCCTCCGCAGCGGCATTCCGATCCGCACCGAGAACCCTCACGAGGTGGGCGCCGACCGCCTCGTCAACTCGGTCGCCGCCTACGACCGCGTGGGCTCAGCCTGCATCGTCGTCGACTTCGGCACCGCCATCACCTACGACGTGGTGTCGGCCGACGGCGAGCTGCTCGGCGCGATCATCTCGCCGGGAATCGAGATCTCGATGGAGGCGCTGTCGGAACGGGCCGCCCGCCTACCCAAGGTCGAGCTCGAGGCGCCTCGCGAGCTGATCGGCCGCAGCACCGAGACCTCCATCCAATCGGGCGTGATCTACGGCTTCGCCGGCCAGGTGGACGGCATCGTCAGCCGACTGCGCGAGGAGCTGGGCGTGGAGGCGCGCGCAATAGCCACCGGCGGCCTTGCCACCTCGATCGCCCCCTTCTGCGAGGAGATCGATGAGGTCGACGATCTCCTGACGTTGACCGGTCTCCGTTTGTTGTGGGAGCGGAACAGGTGACAGGTCACAGGTCGCAGGTCACAGGTCTTTCCCGTGACCTGTCACCCGTCACCTGTGACCTCGCTCAGGTTGCCGGACGGTAAGTGCCGAAGTGCCAGACGTAACCGCCGGGATCGCGTGCGCTGTAGCCGCGTGAGCCGTAGTCCGCGTCCTTGAGCGGCAGCACCTCCACCGCGCCGGCGGCCATCGCCCGCTCGTGGTGGGCGTCGGGATCGTCGACGATGACGTACACGCCGCCGGTGTGCGCGCCGGTCTCGCGCGGCGTCTTCATCCCGTAGTCGTTCGCGCGCGCACTGCCGAGCATGATCATGCCGTTCGAGCCCACGCGCAGCTCGGCGTGGTGCACGACGCCGTCCTCCTCGTGGACCGCGTGGCGCTCGAAGCCGAAGGCGCGCTCGAGCCAATCGATCGCGGCCGGGGCGTCGTGGTAGTGGAAAGTCGGGATCGCGTCGGGAGTCCTATAAGCCACTGTTCCCCTCCTTTTGCGTACGTGTACGCAAAGTAGCAGCTAAGTCAACAGGCCGTGGATCACCGCGGCGATGCCGTCCTCGTAGCGGAGCGACTCGCGCGCCGCGGCCAGCTGTGGCCGCAGTTTGGCCAGCGTGGGCATCTCGCCGGGGTCGATCTCGGCCATGATCCGCGCGAGCATCGGCGGGCGGTCGAGCTCCGCGAAATGCCGGGCGGTGGAGGTGCGGACGGTGAGCTCGCCGACCGTGTAGCGCCAGGCCACGTGGTAGGCGGCGCCGGCCTGTTCGGGGCTGAGCCCGGCCGCGACGAACGCCTCGAGAATCCGATCTATTACCGGCAGCACGGAGGGCGCCACGAGGTCGCCCTTCGCCAACACCTCGACGATCCACGGGCTCCGCGACAGACCCTCGTAGAGCAGCACGAAGAGCGCCACCAGCCGTTCGCGCGGGTCATCGGGAAGCCTCGGCGTAGGCAGCTCGGCGGCGCGGCGCTCGAGGAGCAACAGCAACAGCTCGTCCTTGTCCCGGACATGCCGGTAGAGCGCCATCGGTGAGCTGCCGAGCTGCTCGGCGAGGCGGCGCATGGTGAGCGCGTCGATTCCCTCCGCGGCCACGATCGCTTCGGCCGCCTCGACCAGCGCGTCGCGCGAAAGCCGCGGCGGCCGCCCTCGGATCGGTGCAGGTTCGGTCATCCCAGCGGCTAACTTTTTCACGATGCTCAACACGCCCTGGACGCTGGGCGGGCGCACGATCGCGAACAGGGTCGTGCTCGCGCCGCTCGCCGGAATCGGCAACTGGTTCGTGCGCCTGCAGGCCAAGCGCTACGGCGCGGGCCTGGTGGTGTCCGAGATGGTCTCGAGCTTCGGGCTGAAGTACGGCGACGAGCGCACACACCGCGAGTTCCTGCGCATCCACCCCGAGGAGCACCCGGTGTCGGTGCAGCTGTTCGGCCACGACGCCGAGGTGATGCGCATCGCCGCCGGCATGGTGGCCGAGGCGGGCGCCGACATGATCGACCTGAACTACGGCTGCCCCGTGCGCAAGGTCTGCAAGACGGGCGCGGGCTCGGCGCTGCTCGACGATCCGGACAAGGCCGTGGCGATCGCGCGCGCGGCTGTGGAGGGAAGCGGGCTGCCGGTGACGGTGAAGCTGCGGTCGGGCAACCGGCCGGGCGAGCGCAGCGGCTTCGAGCTGGCGCGCCGGCTGGTGGAGGAGGCCGGCGTGTCGGGCATCGGCTTCCACCCGCGGCACGCCTCGCAGCAGCACAGCGGCGAGCCCGACTACGAGCTGGCGGCTCGGCTCGTGGAGGAGCTCGACGTTCCAGTGATGCTGTCCGGCGGCCTCCACTCAGAGGAGCGCACGATCGAGGCGTTCGAGCGAACCGGGGCCGCGGCCGTCATGCTCGCGCGCGGCTCGCTCGGCAACCCCTGGCGCTTCGAGCGCCTGCTCGGCATGCGCGACGCGGAGCCGACGGCGCGCGAGATCGCCGACGAGCTCCTGTGGGTGATCGAGCGGGCCGAGGAGCACCTGGGCGTGGAACGCGCCGGTCGCTATTTGCGGAAGTTCTATCCCTGGTACGCGGTCACCCTGGGGCTCTCGAAGAGGGCCCAGCAACCCCTTGTCGCGGCGCCGACCACGGACGACGCGAGGCGTGCCGTCGAGGCCCTGGTGAGCGGCGCTCACGCGCCAATCGCGGCCTGATCCTCGGCCCGGGAAAGGCCCGAAACCCGGCCCGGGAAAGCCCCGAAACCGCTGCTACACTCATCGGTCCCTCCGATGGTCGCGATGGTCGTGGCCCGGCGGGTTTTCTTATGCCAAGGGACGTCATTCTCACCCCAGAGGGCCTCGAGGAGCTCAAGGCCAAGATCCAGCACCTCTCCACTGATCGCCGCCGCGAGGTAGCGGAGCGCATCAAGGAGGCGCGCGAGTTCGGCGACATCAGCGAGAACTCCGAGTACGACGACGCGAAGAACGAGCAGGCCATGCTCGAGAAGCAGATCGCGGAGCTCGAGGAGAAGCTGCGCTCGGCGACGGTGATCGACAAGAGCGCCGTGTCCACCGAGGCGGTCTCGGTCGGCACGACGGTTCACGTCAAGGATCAGAAAACCGACAAGTCCGTGAAGTACATGATCGTGGGCTCGTCGGAGGCCAATCCCTCCGAGAACAAGCTCTCGAATGAGTCGCCGGTGGGCAAGGCGCTGATCGGGAGGAAGCGGGGCGACCTCGTCTCGGTTCCGGTTCCGCGCGGGCCCGCACGAAAGCTCAAGATCACGAAGATCGAAGCCGGCTAGCCGGGCCAATAGAGTCCGCCAGCATGTCCGAGGGCGGTAGCCAGGACGACCGCCGGACGAAGCTCGAGCGCCTGCGCTCCGAGGGCATCGATCCGTTCCCGCACGACTTCGACGGGGTCGTGCCGATCGCGCACGTGCGCGAGGCGCACAAGGGGCTCGAGGCCGGCGAGGAGACGAGCGCGGCCTACCGCGTGGCAGGGCGCCTGGCAGCACGGCGCGGTCACGGCGGCGCGGCGTTTCTCGACCTGGTGGACCGTTCTGGCCGCCTGCAGCTCCACGCGCGCCGCGACGCGCTGGGCGAGGGGTCGTTCGACCACCTCGTCTCGCTCGACCTAGGCGACCTGATCGGCGTGGACGGCACGGCGTTCAAGTCCCGCCGTGGCGAGCTGTCGCTGGCGGTCACGGACTGGACGCTGCTGGCCAAGTCGCTGCGGGCGCCGCCGGAGAAGTTCCACGGCCTCGAGGACATCGAGACCCGCTACCGCCACCGCGAGCTCGACCTGATCGCCAACCAGGAGGTGCGGGAGCTGTTCATCCTGCGCTCGCGGGTGGTGTCGGCGGTGCGGCGCTGGCTCGACGAGCGCGGCTTCCTCGAGGTCGAGACGCCCGTCCTGCAGCCGCTCTACGGCGGAGCTCTCGCGCGCCCCTTCGTCACCCACTTCAAGGCGCTCGACCGCGACTTTTACCTGCGTATCGCCACCGAGCTGTACCTCAAGCGGCTGATCGTCGGCGGCCTCGAGAAGGTCTACGAGCTGGGCAAGGACTTCCGCAATGAGGGTCTCTCCCACAAGCACAACCCCGAGTTCACGATGCTCGAGTGGTACGAGGCCTACGTCGACTACGAGGACATCGCGAACGAGCTCGAGCAGCTCGTCTCCTACGTGGCGAAGGAGGTCGGCTACGAGGGCGACATCGACTTCACGCCGCCGTGGCGCCGCATCACGCTTCGCGACGCGATCCTCGAGCGCACCGGGCTGGACGTGCTCGAGCTGCACGACCGCGACGCGCTGGTGGCGGCGGCCCAGGGCCAGAGCATCTCGCTCGACCCGACCGAGACCTGGCCGCGGCTCGTCGACGAGCTGCTGTCGAAGCACGTCGAGCCGGAGCTCGTCCAGCCCACCTTCATCCTCGACTACCCGGTGGAGCTCTCGCCGTTCGCGAAGCGCCACCGGACCGAGCCCGGCCTGGTGGAGCGCTTCGAGTGCTTCGCCGGCGGCATGGAGTTCTCCAACGCGTTCACCGAGCTCAACGACCCGGACGATCAGCGCGCCCGCTTCGAGCAGCAGCGCGGGGAGCAGGCGGCCGGCGACGAGGAGACCCAGCCCTACGACGAGGACTTCGTCCGCGCACTCGAGCACGGCATGCCCCCCACCGGCGGTATCGGAGTGGGGATCGACCGGCTGGTGATGATCCTGGCGGGCCGCAGCTCGATCCGCGAGGTGGTCCTGTTTCCTGCAATGCGACGGCCGGA
Organism: Actinomycetota bacterium; assembly: GCA_046727635.1. GTDB lineage: Bacteria > Actinomycetota > Thermoleophilia > Solirubrobacterales > Thermoleophilaceae > JAICJR01. The sequence continues at coordinate 6,306 of JBKPDA010000022.1, forward strand.
AGAGGACCGTAACGACGGGCCTGCCGATCAGTCTTAAGTGGATGTTGAGAGCCCGCTTCCGCGGGGAGGCCCATTGCTAGACTGGCCTTCAAGGCGAGCAAGAGGGGCCAGGGATCCTTTAGCCCTCGGCGAACGTGCCGATTAGGTAACAAAGGCTCCGGGGTTCCTACCCCGCCCGTTTCCGATCCCGAGAAGGTTTGCACGATGTTCGAGCGCTTCACAGAGAGGGCCCGCCAGGTGGTCGTCCTGGCCCAGGAAGAGGCCCGCATCCTCAAGCACAACTACATCGGAACGGAGCACATCCTCCTCGGCCTGCTCCGCGAAGAGGAGGGCCTTGCGGCACGAGTGCTCGAGTCGCTCGACATCACCGTGGAGCGCGTGCGCGCGCAGGTCGTGCGGATCGTCGGGTCCGGCGAGGAGGTCACCTCCGGCCAGATCCCCTTCACCCCGCGCGCGAAGAAGGTCCTCGAGCTCGCCCTGCGTGAGGCGCTGAGCCTGGGCCACAACTACATCGGAACGGAGCACATCCTGCTCGGCCTCGTGCGCGAGAACGAGGGCGTGGCCGCTCGCATCCTGCTCGATTTCGACGCAGATTCCGAGAAGATTCGCAACGAGGTCATCCGCATGCTGTCCGGCCCCGGCGGCCGCCGCCAGGGCCAGCAGGGCGCGGGCGCGGCAGCCGGCGAGGGCAAGAAGTCCTCGAAGCTGCTCGACCAGTTCGGCCGCAACCTCACCAAGCTCGCGGCCGAGGGCAAGCTCGACCCGGTCGTGGGTCGCGAGAACGAGATCGAGCGGATCATGCAGATCCTCTCGCGTCGCACCAAGAACAACCCGGTGCTGATCGGCGAGCCGGGCGTCGGCAAGACCGCCGTGGTGGAGGGTCTGGCCCAGCGCATCACGAGCGGCGAGGTGCCGGAGCTGCTGAAGAACAAGCAGATCTACACGCTCGACCTGGCGGCGCTGGTTGCCGGCTCGAAGTACCGCGGCGAGTTCGAGGAGCGCCTGAAGAAGGTGATGAAGGAGATCACCCAGCGCGGCGACATCATCCTGTTCATCGACGAGCTGCACAACCTCGTCGGCGCCGGCGCCGCCGAGGGCGCCATTGATGCCGCGTCGATCTTGAAGCCGGCCCTCGCCCGCGGCGAGCTGCAGACGATTGGCGCCACCACGCTCGACGAGTACCGCAAGTACCTGGAGCGCGACTCGGCACTCGAGCGCCGCTTCCAGCAGATCCGCGTCGACCAGCCGACGATCGAGGAGACCCAGCAGATCCTGCGCGGCCTCCGCGACCGCTACGAGCAGCACCACCGCGTCGCCATCACCGACGAGGCGCTGGCGGCTGCCGCCGAGCTGGCCGACCGCTACATCTCCGACCGCTTCCTGCCCGACAAGGCCATCGACCTGATCGACGAGGCCGCGTCGCGCATGCGCATCAAGTCGATGACCGCGCCCCCGGTCTACCGCGAGCTCGAGGACGACATCGAGAACACGCGGCGGGACAAGGAGGCCGCGATCGAGGCCCAGGAGTTCGAGAAGGCCGCGAACCTGCGCGACAAGGAGCGCCAGCTCACGAACAAGAAGCGCGAGCTGGAGGACCAGTGGCGCTCCGGCGAGACGGGCAACCGCCCGGAGATCGGCGAGGAGGAGATCGCGGACATCGTCTCGATGTGGACGGGCATCCCGGTCTTCAAGCTCACCGAGGCCGAGACCCAGAAGCTGCTGCGCATGGAGGACGAGCTGCACAAGCGCGTCATCGGGCAGCACATGGCCATCCAGGCCGTGTCGAAGGCCATCCGCCGCTCGCGCGCGGGCATCAAGGACCCGAAGCGTCCCACGGGCTCGTTCATCTTCCTCGGCCCCTCGGGCGTGGGTAAGACCGAGCTGGCGCGCACGCTCGCCGAGTTCCTGTTCGGCGACGAGGACGCGATGGTGCGCATCGACATGTCCGAGTACATGGAGAAGCACTCGGTGTCGCGGCTGGTCGGCTCGCCTCCGGGCTACATCGGCTACGACGAGGGCGGACAGCTCACCGAGGCCGTGCGCCGCAAGCCGTACTCGGTGCTGCTCCTCGACGAGATCGAGAAGGCCCACCCGGACGTCTTCAACATCCTGCTCCAGATCCTGGAGGACGGCCGCCTGACCGACGCCCAGGGGCGCACGGTCGACTTCCGTCACGCCATCGTGATCATGACGTCGAACATCGGCGCCTCGGAGATCGCCCGCAACACCCCGCTCGGGTTCGCGGTGTCGGACGACGAGACCGGAATCACGTACGACGACATGAAGAACCGGATCATGGGCGAGCTGAAGAAGGTCTTCCGGCCTGAGTTCCTCAACCGAATCGACGAGGTCATCGTCTTCCACAAGCTCACGAAGGACGAGGTCAAGGAGATCGTGGAGCTGCTCTTGCGGCACATCCGCGAGTCCATGGCCGAGCGCGAGCTGTCGCTCAACCTCTCCGACGAGGCAAAGGACCTGCTCGTCGAGAAGGGCTGGGATCCGGCAATGGGCGCCCGTCCGCTGCGCCGGGCGATCCAGCGCTTCAT
>JBKPDA010000023.1:0-7487 GCA_046727635.1 Actinomycetota bacterium
CCTCCCCGGCGTGCACTACCAGGCCCAGTTGAGCGACGCCGCGCGCGTGCTCTACCACAACTCCCTGGTGCTGGCCCTGCATGCGATGGCGTGCGTCGCCGGGTTCATGGCCGGCAGCTCGCTGCCGCAGTCGGCAGCCCATCGGCGCGGGCTCTCTCGGATGATCCATGAGAAGGCCGGCCCGCTGGCGATCGGCTTCGTGGTCTGCGCCACCACCTTCTCGCTGCTGACGCAGGCGTACGTCCTGGGCGGCGGCGTGTCCACGGTCGCGGCCGAGCTGGGCATGTCGCACGGCCTTCTGCTGCTCGCCCTGCTGCCGCATGCCCTGCCCGAGCTCGTGGCCCTCTTCCTGCCGCTCGCGGCCTGGCTGCTCGCCAGCCGCAGCGGCGACTGGCACAAGCTGCTGGCCGCAACGCTCGTGACCGTGGCTATCGCCGCGCCGGTGCTCGTGGTGAGCGCCGTGGTCGAGGTGTACGTGTCGCCCCACCTGATCCTGGCGCTGATCGGCCGCTGAGAGTCTCTTCTAGGCCGGCCGCTGGCGCATAGTCCCCGTTAAGTGCAACCACCCCCGGCCGAAAAGAGAAGGGCGGCCCGGAGGCCGCCCTTCATCTCAAATCGGCTGAGCCGCTGCTAGCAGGGCATCGTGCCGGACACCGTCTGATCCGGACCGGCGGCGGGGCCGGAGCCCGCGCTGTTGTCGAAGTGGACGGTCGTCTTGGTCGGCAGCTTGCCGCTCTTCGGGCAGGACTTCAGCTGCAGGTAGCTCACCTTCTTCGAGCCCACCTTGACCGTCTTCTTGGCGCTGATCTTCACGTCGAAGTGCGCCAGCGCGACCTGGGCGCCCGCGACGTTCTGCAGATCCGTCGGCACCGTGAACGTGACCGTGTAGCCGAACAGCCCGCTGCCTGGACCCAGCTTGCCCGGGACCACGCGGTTGGTAATCGGCACCGGCGAAGTGGCGTTCAGGACCAGGAACAGGGTCTTGCCCTTGTCCCCGTTCATTGCCGTGACCTTCAGCGACTCGGTGAGTGCGGGGTTCGGCGGCTGACCGGGCGTAGGAGCCAGGCTCTGCGCCGTGCCGGAGCCGACTATGGCCTTCTTGCACTTGGCCGGAATCGAGTCCTTGCCGTCGACGTCAGTGAGCTTGCACGACGGGAACTTCTTCGCGTTGGTCATGACCTGCTTCGGGAAATAAAGGATGGTCTTCGCACCAGTGTCCGGCTGCGTGCCGTCGGTGGTGGTGACGTCCAGGATTCCCTCGTATCCGATGTTGGCCGGCTTGCCGGCCTTCGGCTTCGGATGGGCCGGTGTGACCTTCACGGTGTAGTTGACCGTGTTGTTCGCGGCGTACGCCACGGCGGCGGCCACAGCAAGGCAAGCCGCGACAGCGCCTCCTACGACAAGAAGTCTGCGCATCATCTCTCCTGGGGGCAGGGAACAAACAGATCCTCCCGGTCCCCGCCGGGAGGAACGCGCACTATAAACCGGACGGCACCATCAAGTTGCGGGGCCAGCGGCTTCGTCATCCTAGGTGTTGGCATGAGGACACCCCCCAACGCCGACATCGCCGCGCCGGAGTTCCCCAACAGCACCGAATGGCTGAACGTGGCGTTCCTGCGCATGGACAAGCAACTGGGCCGCCACGCGGTGCTACTGGAGTTCTGGGACTACGCGCGGGTGAACTCGCTGCGCACGCTTCCCTATGTGAAGGCCTGGCACGAGCGCTACTCGGAGCACGGGTTGCGCGTGATCGGCGTGCACTCGCCCGGCTACTCCTTCGGGCGGGAGCGCGCCAACGTCGCGCGGGCCGTGGCGGAGCTGGGAATCGAGCATCCGGTGGCGCTCGATCCCGACCTCGAGATCTGGCAGATCTACGGCAACAAGGGCTGGCCCGCGCGCTACCTGTTCGATCGCCGCGGCTGGCTGCGGCTGATCCACTACGGCGAGGGCGAGTATCTCGAGACCGAGCTGGCCATCCAGGAGCTGCTGCTGGAGATCGACGACGAGCTGGAGCTGCCCGAGCCGCTCGACGCCCTGCGCCCGGAGGACGTGCCTGGCGTGGAGCTGGAGCCACAGACCGCGGACATCGCACTCCCCGCCGACCGCGAGCGCCTCGAGCTGGCGCGCGACTGGGTGGATGGGCCGGACTACATCGAGGCGGCGGACGCGGGGGCGGGGGCCGCCGTCAAGAGCTTCCGCGCGGGCGGTGTGTTCGCGGTGCTGTCCGGCGCGGTCGAGCCGGGCCTCTACGAGTACCCGGACGGGCGCCTGAGCGCCGATTCGCCCGGCCTACGCCTGCACGGCTTCCAGTTCAGTCCGATACCGCCGCCAGCGCCGTCCGGATCTCCTTCGGCAGCATGAAGCGCACGTCCTCCTGGATCACGTCGAACTCCGCGATGTCGGTCGTGCCGCGCTGCCTGAAGAAGTCCACCAGGCCCTGAACCAGCTCCTCGGGAGCGCTCGCGCCCGAGGTGATGCCCACCACGCGCTTGCCCTCGAGCCACTCCTCCCGCACCTGCGACTCGTTGTCGATCAGGTAGGACGCGGCGCCGTGGTCGCGGGCCACCTCCACGAGGCGGTTCGAGTTGGATGAGTTGCGCGAGCCGATCACGAGCACCAGGTCGCACTCGCGGGCCATCTGGCGGACCGCCATCTGGCGGTTGGTGGTGGCGTAACAGATGTCGTCGGTGCGCGGCCCGGTGATGTTCGGGAAGCGCTCCCGCAGCCGCAGGATGATGTCGCGCGTCTCGTCCACCGACAGGGTGGTCTGGGAGATGTAGGCGATCTTGCTCGGGTCGTCGACCTCGAGCCGCTCCACGTCCTCGATGCTCTCCACGAGCACCATGCGCTCGGGCGCCTCGCCCATCGTGCCCTCTACCTCTTCGTGGCCGTCGTGCCCGATCAGAACGATCGTGTAGCCGTCGGCGGCGAACTTACGGGCCTCCACGTGCACCTTGGTGACGAGCGGGCAGGTGGCGTCGATCGTGCGCAGCTCCCGGGCGGCGGCGTTCGCGTGCACGCTCGGCGCCACGCCGTGGGCGGAGAACACCACCGTGGCGCCCTCCGGCACCTCGGTCTCCTGCTCGACGAAGATCGCGCCGCGGTCGCGCAGCTGCTCCACCACGTGCTTGTTGTGGACGATCTCCTTGCGCACGTAGATGGGGGCGCCGTAAAGGTCGAGCGCGCGCTCGACCGTCTGCACGGCTCGGTCTACGCCCGCGCAGTATCCGCGCGGCGCGGCCAGGTAGAGCTTCTCGGGGGCGTGCGCCATCGAGGAACAGAGTCTAGGGACACGTTGTGGCATGGGCTGCCGCCGAGTACGCTCACCTCGATGGCGACGCGCCATAAGGACCGGCTCAGCGCGCTCGACGCCTCGTTCCTCGCTCAGGAGGGCAAGTCGTCGCATATGCACGTGGGCGCGATCCTCACCTTCGAGGGTCCCCCGCCCGGCCACGACGAGCTGATCAAGCACGTGGAGGACCGACTGCACCTGGTGCCTCGCTACCGGCAGAAGCTGGCGTTCCCGCGCTTCGAGATGGGGCGCCCCCTGTGGATCGACGATCCGACCTTCAACATCGAGTACCACGTGCGCCACACGGCGCTGCCGGCGCCGGGCTCGATCGAGCAGCTGCGGCAGCTCGCGGGGCGGATCTTCTCCCAGCGGCTCGACCGCTCGAAGCCGCTCTGGGAGCTCTGGCTGATCCAGGGGCTCGAGCGCAACCGCTTCGCCGTGATCAGCAAGACCCACCACGCGCTCGTGGACGGGGTCTCCGGCGTGGACATCGCCTCCGTGCTGTTCGACCTGGGTCCCGTGCCGCAGCAGCCGGAGCCCGACAACTGGCAGCCGCATCCGGAGCCCTCCCAGGCGGAGCTTGTCGCCGAGGGCGTGAAGGGTCTCGTCAGGACCCCGTTCGGTCTCGCCGCTCGGGCGGCGCGGGCGCTCGAGCATCCGCGCCGCTCGTTGTCCGTGCTGGGCGAGTCCGCCGAGGCGGTCGGCGAGGTGGTGTGGGCCGGTCTGAACCCGGCGCCCGAGACTCCGCTCAACGTGCCGATCGGCCCCCACCGCCGGGTGATCTGGGTGCGCGGCCGCCTCGATGAGTACAAGGAGATCAAGAACGCGTTGGGCGGCACCGTCAACGACGTGGTGCTGGCGGTGGTCACCGGAGCGATGCGGCGCTGGCTGCGCCTGCGCGGTGTGCGCGTTGAGGGCCTCGAGCTGCGAGCGCTCGTGCCGGTGTCGATCCGCAGCCAGGGCGAGCACGGCCAGCTGGGCAACCGCATCGCCGCGATGCGCGGGCCGCTGCCGGTCTACTGCCGCAACCCGGTGGAGTGCCTCGACCTGGTGCGCGACTCGATGGCCAACCTCAAGGAGTCGAAGCAGGCGCTCGGCGCCGAGGTGATCGCGGGGTTGCAGGACTTCGCACCGCCCACGCTGCTGGCGCAGGCGTCGCGTCTCAACTTCTCCACCCGCCTCTTCAACGTGATCGTGACCAACGTGCCCGGGCCGCAGTTCCCGCTCTACCTGCTGGGCAGGGAGATCGAGGAGATCGTGCCGGTGGCCTTCCTGCCAGAGAACCACGCGCTGGCGGTCGCGATCATGAGCTACAACGGCCGCCTCGACTTCGGCCTGCTGGGCGACTACGACGCGATGCCCGATCTCGACGACCTCGGCCTGTTCATCGAGGACGCCGTCGTGGAGCTGCTCGAGGAGGCGCGCCGGCACGCCAAGCCGGAACCGGCCCACGCTGAGCCCGGCAAGGCCGAGACGCCGAGCCAGACTTAGGGCACTTAGGCCTTCGCGCCAGTTAAAGAGTTAGACACTCGCGCCATCTGTCTCGGATTCCCTATACACTTCCCCGAGCGGTTGGGAGGCCCGAGGGGGGTGGAATGGTGCTGAAGCGCTTCTCAATCTGCGTTCTTGTGCTGGCCGCGCTCGCGGTCATCGCGCAACCGGCTGCAGCGGCTTCCAAGTCGCGGTCCAGCGACGTCGAGCATCTGCATTTCCGCTTTGGCCCGCTGCACATCAGGCCCGGCTCGAACCTCATCGAGTACGGGGGCGGCAGCAACCAGATCGTCGAGAAGCCGAGCGAGGACGGCTACATCATTCGCATCAAGCCGAACCTCGTGGACATGAAGGGGGCCATTCCGCCCACCTACAAGCTCCACCTGCACCACGGCGTCTTCCTCAACTTTGGCGCGAAGGACGCCACCGCGCCTTATCTCCCGGAGCGCTTCTTCGCCACCGGCGAGGAGAAGACGATCTTCCAGATCCCCAAGCCGTACGGCTACTTCAACAAGGGGAGCGACCGGTGGTTCATCAGCTACATGATCCACGACCTCACGAATAACGGTTTCAACGGGTACCTCACCTACGACGTGGACTTCGTGCCGCTGAAGTCGAAGCTCGGCCGGAAGATGAAGCCCGTGAAGCCGGTCTGGATGGACGTGGAGAACGGCCACGCCTATCCGGTCTTCGACGCATTGCGCGGTAGTGGGACGAACGGCAAGTTCACCTTCCCGGACCAGGCCAAAAATCCCTATCCGGGGAATTCCAAGCCCAACGAGTGGACGCTGCCGTACTCGGGCACGCTCGTCACCGTGGCCGGCCACGTGCACCCCGGCGGGCTCTATGACGACCTGATGGTGGTGCGGCCTGGCGCCACGGTCTCGCGGAAGAAGAACGGGCCGATCCCTGGTGACGTGCCGAACTCAGTGCGCATCTTCCGCTCGCAGGCGCACTACTTCGACCACGGCAGCCCCGTGTCATGGGACGTGGCGATGACCGGCGCCCTGCCCAATTGGCGCGTGCATGTGCGCAAGGGCGACACCCTGCGCACCACGACCACCTACGACTCGAAGCTCGGCTCCTGGTACGAGGCGATGGGGATCATGGTGGCCTACGTCGCCGTGGACTCGCACTCCGGCGTCGACCCGTTCAAGCACGCGGTGCAGACCACGGGCCGGGTCACGCACGGCCACCTGCCTGAGAACAACGTGCACGGCGCTACCGCGCCGGCCGTGGCCAACCCGCTCCCGCTGCCGGGCGCCACCGCGGCCGACAACACCGTGAAGATCGAGAACTTCAAGTACTCGCAGGGCGACCTCAGCGCGAAGGGCAAGGCCGCCGACCCGCCGACGGTCAAGGAGGGCCAGTCGCTCACCTACATCAACGACGATGGACCGCCCACCACTCCGTTCCAGTTCCAGATCTCGCACTCGGTCACGTCCTGCGCGGCGCCGTGCAACCTCAACACCGGCGTCAGCTACCCGATCGCCAACGGCCTGATCGGATTCGATTCTGGCCAGATGGGCTTCGGCCCGGTCGGCTCGACGGCGTTCAACAACCAGCAGACCTGGCAGACGCCCACCACCCTGAAGCCGGGTACCTACACGTTCTTCTGCCGGGTCCACCCGTTCATGCGCGGGGCGTTCCGGGTCGTACCGAGTACCTAGTGCCCTTGGCTTAGAGGCCCGCCGCGTGCCGCACGTGGTAGCCGTGAGCCGAGCGGCTCTGCGGCCGCCAGCGCGGCCCGCTCTGGCCCGGCCCGCTCGTGTCGAAGCGCAGACCGGCGATGACCATGTAAGCGTGGCCGCTGTTGGCGTAGACGCTGATCCAGTCGCCACTGCCCTTCTGGCCCCAGCGCGCCAGCGTGCCTGACACCTCGGGCGAGTCGAGCAGGCCCGCGGCGTGCAGTACGTAGGAAACGGCGCCCGAGCAGTCGTAGCCGCGGGCGCTCCAAGACCCGTGGCCGCCGCCCCAGATGTAGGGCTTGTGCCGCAGGTGGTTCGCCGCCTCGATGGCCAGCTGAACCGCACGAGGTGCGCCGGACGGCGCCTGGGCCACGCCGTGCTGGAGGGTGGCGGCGCCCGCCGTGGGGCCATTCGGGGTCGGGTCGACCGTGTCGGGCGGCGCGCTCTCGGCGCCCACCTGGCCGGGATCGAAGTGATGCGGGGTGGCGCCGCCGTTCGGGTCGGCAAGCGCGGGAGAGGTGATGGCCGCCGGCGCAAGCGCAGCCAGCAGCAATACAGGAAGGGTTGTACGGCGCAAGACGGGTTGCTCCTTGGGTCGGCCGCCGGCGGGGTTAGCTGACGGGCTGGCGCGCGCTGCGTGCGTCGCGCCTCCCGCGGATCACCGCGGGATTAGCCCCAAGACAACCTGGGTCCCCCACTCCCCGGCACCGAGCCGGGGATTAGGCATTCGATCTATTCGATCGTCCGAGGCCGGTACTTCTTGAGAGCGTCTACGCGCCAGGAAGAGGACGCCCGAGCCAGTCCTCGTAGAAGCCCTCGAGGTCCGGCACGAAATCGTGCACCACGGGATAGCCGGGCGGCACCGCCTCAACCTCGAGCAGCGTCTTGCAGCCCGGGCAGAAGTATTCGCGCAGGCCGTTGTAGGCGGGATCTCCGTGCATCTTGTCCGGGTAGATCTCGCGCAGCTCCTCGGCCGTCTCGCGTACGTGGATCAGCGCCTCGAGCTTCCAGTTCTC
>JBKPDA010000024.1:0-17898 GCA_046727635.1 Actinomycetota bacterium
TGGGCTGCCGACTGCGGCAGCGAGCTGCCGGCCATGAACCCGGCGACGCACGCCATCGCATGCAGGGCCAGCACCAGGGAGTTGTGGTAGAGCACGCGCGCGGCGTCGCTCAACTGGGCCTGGTAGTGCACGCCGGGGAGGCGCAGCGGGGTGGGATCCGGCGTGGCCAGCGCGGCCACCACGTAGACCGTGAGGAGCAGGGCCACCGACACAGCCAGGCTGAGCAGCAGCCAGCGCCGCAGCACGGGCCACGGCGCGCGGTTCCAGTCGTCGAGGGTCTCGCGCGTGTCGCGCATGCCCTGGACGAGCACGAGGTCGTTGACGCTCACCACCTCTCCATCGGCAGGTGTGGGGCACTTCTTCAGTGAGGGGCTGGGATACTGCGTCCGTGGCGCTACCCGCTGGACCTCGGCGGCCCGGCCTCTTCCAGACCGCTGCGATGCTCAGCCGCCCGCACGGCTTCCTGGCGCGCTGCCGCGGTCGCTACGGGCACGTTTTCACGGTCCACGTGGCGCCCTACGGACGGATGGTGTTCATCGCGGACGCGGGGCTGGTGAAGCAGGTCTTCACGGGCGACATCCACGTGTTCCACGTCGGCGGGGTGCGCTCGCGGATCCTGTCGCCGCTCCTGGGCGAGCACTCGCTGCTGCTGCTCGACGAGGAGCGTCACATGCGCGAGCGCAAGCTGATGCTGCCGGCCTTCCACGGAGAGGCGCTGCGGCGCTACCCGGAGCTGATCCGCGAGATCGCGGAGGACGAGGTGGCGCGATGGCCGACGGGGAGCCCGGTGGCGCTGCGGCCGCGCATGCAGGCCATCACGCTCGAGGTGATCCTGCGCGTGGTGTTCGGCGTGCGCGAGGCAGATGCCCGCGCGCGCCTGCGGGCGGTGCTCAGCCGGCTGCTCGACGAGGGCACGCTGCTGCTGTTCCTGGCAACCGCGTTCGATCGCGACCTGTGGTGGTTCCCGCCCTGGCGCCGGTTCACCGCCGCCCGGGCCGAGGCGGACGAGCTTGTCTACGAGCAGATCCGGCGGCGCCGGGCGGATCCGGCGGGCGACGACGTGCTCTCCCTGCTGATTCAGAGCTCCGGCGAGGGGGACGACGCGCTGAGCGACGACGAGCTGCGCGACGAGCTGATGACCCTCTTGATCGCGGGCCACGAGACCACCGCCACGGCGCTGGCCTGGGCGTTCGAGCGCCTCACGCGGCATCCGGAGGCCATGGCGAGGCTGCGCTCCTCGATCGAGGCCGGCGAGAGCGATTACCTCGATGCGGTGATCAAGGAGACGTTGCGCGTGCGGCCCGTCGTGATGGAGGTGGGCCGCGACCTCACCGAGCCGGTGGAGCTCGCCGGCCACCTGGTGCCCGCCGGCACGCGCGTGATGTCTTCGATCGCCCTCGTGCAGCGCGCGTCCGACAGCTGGCCCGATCCGCTGGCGTTCCGCCCGGAGCGCTTCCTGGGCGCCCAGCCTGCCCCATACACGTGGATCCCGTTCGGAGGCGGCCCGCGGCGCTGCATCGGTGCCAGCTTCGCCACGCAGGAGATGGCGGCGATCATCCCGGTGGTGCTCGATCGCTTCGACCTGTTCGCGGATCGCCCGGAGTCGGAGCGCTCGCAGACCCGCAACGTCACGCAGGTGCCCGCCCGCGGAGCGCGGGTCGTGCTGAGCAGGCGGACTCCACTGCGGGCCGTCGACACGCCGGAGCCGGCGGTCGCGCCGGCCTAGTCCGGGGTTGGAAGTCCTCGTCTGGAACCTCTTTCATGGGCGGGCGGTGCCCGGGGCTCGTCGCGACCTGCTGCGCCATTTCGAGTCGCGCATCGCCGAGTGGGACTGGGACCTGGCGCTGCTTCAGGAGGTGCCGCCCTGGTGGCCGCCCGAGCTGGCGGCGGCGACGGGAGCCGAGGAGCGGCGGGCACTCACCTCGCGCAATGGAGCCCTGGCTCTCCGCCGCGCCGTGGCCCGGCGCTGGCCGGACCTCATCAAGTCGAACGGCGGTGGCTCGAACGCGATCCTCGCCCGCCACCGGATTCGGGACTACCGCTCGCCGAGGCTGCGCCGCTTTCCCGAGCGGCGCGTCCAGCAGCTCGTCAGGCTCGCGGACGGCACATGCGTGTCCAATGTGCACCTGAGCACCGTCGAGCGCCTGGCGCGTGACGAGCTCGAACGGGCGTGGACGCTCGCCCTTGAGTGGGCCGGGAGCTCGGCGCTGGTCTTCGGCGGCGATCTGAACCTGCGCGATCCGACGGCCCCCGAGCCGGACATCGTGCACGTCGCGGCAAGGGACGTGGACCACGTGTTCGTGCGTGGCCTCGAGCGGGCGGGCGATCCGGTCATGCCCGACCAGCGGCTGGGCCCAGCGATGCTGTCCGATCACCGTCCGCTGATCGTGAGCGTGGCACCACGATCTCCCCAAACCGTTCCGTGAGGCCGCGCGAATACTCGCGCGCGGTGAGGGCGGCGGCGATCGCGTCGCGCTGATCCTGGTTGGTCTTCAGTCCGTCGAGGCCCACGGCCTTCAGTCCCTCGATCGTCCAGGCCGCTCGCCTTCGGCCCGCGCGGGCTCCGATCCAGCGCGTCCACGAGGCGGTGGGGAACACCTCGATCGCCTCGACGCCGAGCGCCTGCAGCGCGGCGTACAGCGCCAGCCCCTCGACCACCCACGCGTAGTAGTCGTTGGAGTACACCGTCGCCTCGTCCGGCGTCCAGCGGATCCCGCACACCTGCCCGTTTAGAAGGCGCTCGCACTCCCGGGTCTTCGCTCCGTCCGGCGCGCAACGACACGGGCTGTCGATCCCGATCACCGACGGTCGCGCCTCGTCGACCAGCGCCACGACCGCGTCCAGGTCGAGCCGGCCGGCACGGTGGAATACATCGCGCTCGTCAACGAGGGCCGCATCGAAGCCCTTGCGCTTGCCGCCTACGTCGACTCCCAACCACGTGGTCATGGCTAGTGTCATAGATGATTTCCGGCGTCCCAGGCGGTCCCTTTCTCTAGATGACTGAACTCGCGATCCGGCTTCGCGGAATGGTGAAGCGATTTGGGCAGCTCACTGCTGTCGACGGCCTCGATCTCGAGGTGCCGTTCGGCACGTGCGTGGGCCTGCTCGGCCCGAACGGCGCGGGTAAGTCGACCACGATGAAGGCGCTCACCGCGCAGGTGATCGCCGATGAGGGCGAGATCGAGATCCTCGGCTACCCGCTGCCGGAGGACTCCAAGCAGGCGCGCGCCGAGATGGGCGTGGTGCCTCAGCTCGACAACCTCGACGTGTCGCTCAGCGTCGAGCAGAACCTGCTCGTGTTCGCGCACCTGTACCGGCTGCCGGCCGGCGACCGCGTCGCCGCGATCGACCGCGCGCTGGAGATCGCCAACCTGCGCGACCGCCGCAAGTCGAAGGTCGACGAGCTGAGCGGCGGCATGCGCCGCCGGCTGCTGATTGCCCGCGCGCTGCTCCACAGCCCGCGCCTCGTGCTGCTCGACGAGCCCACCGTGGGCCTCGACCCGCAGGTGCGCCAGGAGCTGTGGGCGCTGATCGACCGGATGCGCTCTGAGGGCGTCTCGATCCTCATGAGCACGCACTACATCGAGGAGGCCGAACGCCTCTGCGACCAGGTGACGATCATGTCCCACGGCAAGGCCGTGGCGGTCGGGCCTCCCAACGCGCTGATCCGCCAGTACGCCGGACCCGAGGCGATCGAGGTCTACGGCTCGCCGGCGCGCCTTACCGAGGTCGAGGTGATCGCGGCTCAGAACGGATGGAGCACCAGGCGGACCGGCACTTCGGTGTCCGTGTTGCACGCCAACGGCGCCACCGATCTCGACGGCGAGCGCCGGGTGACGAATCTCGAAGACGTATTCGTCCTGCTCACCGGGGAGGAGATCACCTGATGGCCGCTGCCACCGCAACAGTCAGGCGCCGGCGCCTGCACCGGCTCGAGCTCGCCGCTCTGCGCGGCGTGCTCGTGCGCGAGATCGTCAACTACTCGTCCTTCTGGCGCTCGTCCACTTTCTCCTCGACGATCGACCCGACCATCTACCTGCTGGCGTTCGGGTTCGGCTTCGGCTCGCTGGTGAACAGCGTGGCGGGCTACAACTACATCGACTTCGTCGGCACCGGCATCGTGGCCACCACCGTGCTCTTCTCCGGCGCCTTCCCGGCGATGTACGGGACCTTCGTCAAGTACCAGTTTCAGCACACCTACGACGCGATCCTTGCGGCGCCGGTGGACACCGAGGAGCTGGTGACGGGTGAGGCGCTCTGGATCTCGGCCCGAACGGGCGTGTACGGCTGCTTCCCGATGCTGGTGGCGATGGTGTTCGGCCTCAACCCGAGCTGGGGCATGCTCCTCGTGCCCTTCATCGCGGCGCTCGCCGGATACGGCTGGGCCAGCTGCGGCATCTTCATCGCGGCCAAGGCGAAGTCGATCGAGAGCTTCTCCTACTGGCAGAGCGGGCTGCTCACGCCGATGTTCCTTGTCGCGGGCACGTTCTTCCCGCTGAGCGGGCTGCCGGAGTGGGCGCAGGTGCTCGGCAACTTCAACCCGCTGTACCACTGCGTACAGCTGGTTCGGCACGCCGTGTTCGGCTTCGTGGGCTGGGAGGACATCGGCCATTGGGCCTTCCTCGTGGGATTCGCGCTCCTCATGTGGCGGCTGGCGATCCGCTACATGGAGCGGCGGCTGGTGCTCTGAGCCGCCTGGTGCCCAGAGCACCAGCCTGGTGATCGTAGCCTACGAGTCCGGCGTGATCACACCGGGGCAGGCCGGCTAGCGTCAGTCCTCGTCGGGCCAGCGGCCGTGCTGGTCGAAGTACGCGCGCGCGGCGTCCTCGTCGATGCCTTGCGGCTTGCGCTCGACCACGGCCACGACGACCAGGTACCCGATCAGGCCCACCACGGCGATCACACCGGCGACGAACTCGACGGTCTGCACGGCGGCGAAAGCTAGCGCTCGGCCGCTTCCGCCGCGCCGCCCTCGAGCACCCGCTCGTACACGCGGTAGCGCTTCACGATCCGGCCGCCCATCGCCTCCATGGCGCGGTTCATCGAGCGGTTGGTCTCCAGGATCCAGCCCATCTCGCCGCCCTTGCGGTGAGTGCGCGCGGCAACGTCGAAATGCTCAACGTAGAGCGCGGCGGCCACGCCTGTGTGCTGGTAGGCGGGGAGCACGCCGAGGAAGCCCACGCGCACGCGGTCGATGATGCGCCGCTTGTTGAGGAAGTACCACCAGCCGAGCGGCAGCAGCCGGCCGCGCATCTTCTTCAGCACCTGGTTGATGTCGGGCACCGTGATCGCGATCGCCACGGTCTTCGTGCTGTCCTCCGCGATCATGAACCAGTCGCGGTCGAACACCAGCTGGAGCTCCATCGCGTAGGCGTCGAGGTCTTCCTTCGAGTACGGCACGAAGCCCCAGTTCTTCGACCAGGCCTCGTTGTAGATGGTTGCGAAGTCGTCTAGCTCGCGCCGAAGCCGGCGACGGGTCATCTTGCGGACGCGGATCCCGTGCTTGGTACGCGCACGCTCCGCGAACTCCGGCAGCACCGGCAGCATGTTCTCGCGGTCGCTGATGTGGAGATGCCACATCAGGAGGTCCATGGCCTTCTGGAGGCCGGAGCCTTCGCAGCGCTCCCGATAGTGGGGCGGATGCCAGGGCTGCTTGATCATCGGCTCGAGCTCGAAGCCCTCGATCAGCACGCCCGCCTCGTCGTTCATCGCGAAGTCCATCGGGCCCACCATGCGCTCACAGCCGCGCTCGCGCAGCCAGCGTTCTGCGGCCGCCAGCAGCGCGTCGGCCACGTCCTGGTCGTCCTCGAGCTCGAGGAAGCCGAACAATCCCCAGCGGCTCTGGTGGTACTCGTTGAACGCCCGGTCGATCTGCGCGGTGATCCGTCCAACCACCCGCCGGTCGCGGCGCGCGAGGAAGTACTCGGCCTCGCCGTGCTTGAAATAGGCGTTCATCCGCCGGCTCAGGAACAGGTAGCGCTCGAGCTTGAGCGGCGGGACCCACGGCGTGTCCGCGTGCAGCCTGAACGGCAGCGCGACGAACGCGCGCAGATCACCGAGGCCCCGAACGGGCCGAACGTCGACCGCCACGGGCGGGGACCGTAGCGGAGCGGCGCGTCAGTCGCGCTCGCGCAGGCCCTCTAGCCGATCGAGCCCACCATCTCGAGCTGAATCAGCCGGTTCAGCTCGACGGCGTACTCCATCGGCAGCTCCTTCGTGACCGGCTCGATGAAGCCGTTCACGATCATCGCCGCCGCCTCCTCCTCGGAGAGGCCGCGCGACTGGAGGTAGAACATCTGCTCGTCGGAGATCTTGCCGACGACCGCCTCGTGGGCGACCGTGACGTGCGGGTTCTGGATCTGGATGTCAGGCCACGTGTCCGAGCGCGAGTACTCGTCCATCATCAGGCCGTCGCACTGGACGCGCGCCTTGGAGCCCTGCGAGTTGTGCCCCATGCGCACGAGCCCGCGGTAGCCCATGATCCCGCCGTCCTTGGAGATCGACTTGGCGAGGATGTTGGACGTGGTGTTCGGCGCAAGGTGCATGACCTTCGCGCCGGTGTCCTTCCACACCTTGCCGCTCGCGACGCCCACGTTGAGGTGGTCGGCCCGCGCGCCCTCGCCGAGCAGGAACGAGCCCGGGTAGAGCATCACGACCTTGGCGCCCATCGAGCCGCCGACCCACTCGACCGTGCCCTCCGCGCCCACCACGGCGCGCTTGGTGTTGAGGTTGTAGACGTCCTTCGACCAGTTCTGGACCGTCGTGTAGCGGGCCTTGGCGCCCTCCTTCACGAAGATCTCGACCACGGCCGAGTGCATCGAGTTGACGCTGTAGGTCTGCGCTGTGCAGCCCTCGATGTAGTTCACGTCGGAGCCCTCGTCGGCGATGATCAGCGTGTGCTCGAAGGTGCCCTCGCCGGAGCCTTCCATGCGGAAGTAGGCCTGGAGAGGGAGGTCGACCTTCACGCCCTTCGGCACGTACAGGAACGAGCCGCCCGACCAGATC
This sequence comes from Actinomycetota bacterium, assembly GCA_046727635.1. Lineage (GTDB taxonomy): Bacteria > Actinomycetota > Thermoleophilia > Solirubrobacterales > Thermoleophilaceae > JAICJR01. The sequence continues at coordinate 7,006 of JBKPDA010000024.1, forward strand.
GCGCCGTGCAGCGCCGAGAACTTGTTGTCCTGCGGCGGCACGCACTTGGTCATGAAGTAGGGCTCGACGAGCTCGGGGTACCGCTGGATGGCGGTGTCCATCGAGCAGAAGAGGATCCCTAGGTCGGCGTACTCCTGCTTGAGCCCCTCGTAGACCGGCTCTTGACGCCACACGCCGACGACGCCCGCCAGATGCTCGCGCTCGGCCTGCGGGATGCCGAGCTCCTCGTAGGTCCTCTTCATCTCCTCGGGGACGTCGTCCCACGAGTTGTAGCGACCCGCCGTGGGCGGGGAATAGAGCACGAGGTCGTCGAAGTTGAGGTCCGAAAGGTCCACGCCCCACGTGGGGATGGGCTTGCGCTGGAAGATCTCGAGCGACTTGAGGCGCTTCTGCAGCATCCACTCGGGCTCGCCCTTGATCTTCGACATCTCCTCCACCACCTCGCGGGAGATGCCCTTCTTGGCAACGAGCTGTCCCTGCTCGTCCTCGTGGATCGAGCTTGGCTTCTGGATTCGAGTCTTGTCAGTGGACGCCATCTAATTCCTCGTACCGGAGTCGGATATCGACTGGGAGTCTAGCGATGAGCCCGGTCAGGCAGCGGGCTCGAGAGCCTCGATGGGCACGCTGGCGCGTACCCGGCCGAGCGCAAGTCCAACCACCGCGGCGGCCGCTGAAGCGACGGCCATCAGCGCGTAGGCGCGGTGGAAGGTGTGGAGCGCGTTCGCTCGCGTAGCGCTGTCGAGGATGGCGACGAGCACCGACACGCCCAGCACGGCCCCGATCTGTCTGAAGCAGGCGGCGATCGCGCTCCCGGTGGCGAAGCGCGCCGGTGGCAGCTTCGCCACGGCGGCGCTGCTGAAGCCCGCGAAGCTCATGCCAACGCCCGTGCCGGTGAGCAGCGTCGCGGGCAGGTAGTCGCGCAGGTAGTTCGCGTCGGCGCCGAGGCTGAGCGCGAACAGCACGCAGCCGGTGGCGAACACGAGGGGACCGGGCACGGAGATCACGCGCTGGCCGAAGCGGTCGGCGACACGGCCCGCGAAGGTCGCCGAGACGGCCGCCATCAGCGGCCCTGGGGTCACCGCGAAGCCGGCCTTGAGGACCGAGTAGCCCCAGACCTGGGTCAGGAAGAGGATGTTGCAGAGCAGCAGCGCGTAGAAGGCGAGCGAGAACAGGAACGTGCCGGTGACCGCCACCGAGAACGAGCGGACCCTGAACAGGCTCAGCTCGAACACCGGCGCCCGGTGCGTGGCGGAGCGCCACACGAGGCCGGCGAGCAGGACCGCGCTCGCCGCGAACGAGCCGAGCACCCGCGGGTCGGACCAGCCCCAGTCGGGGCCCTTGACGATGGCGAGCGAGATCGCGGCCACGCCGAGCGTGAGCAGCGCGGCTCCCAGCCCGTCCGGGAGGTGTCCGCCCTCCTGGCGCTGCTCGCGCAGCAGCCGCCGCGCCGGGATCAGCGCTGCCAACCCGATCGGGATGTTCACGAAGAAGACGAGGCGCCAGTCAGTGGCGTGCACGAGCACCCCGCCGAGCGACGGTCCGGTCGCGGCCGCCACCGCGCCGGTCGCTCCCCACAGGGCCGTGGCGGTAGCGCGCTGCTCGATGGGGAACTCGGGCAGGAGCAGGCCAAGCGAGGTCGGCACGAGCACCGCGGCGCCGGCCGCCTGCACCACGCGCGCCCCGACGAGTACGGGCACGGACCCCGCCAGGCCGCAGATCGCCGACGCGACGAGGAAGGTCACGAGCCCGACGAAGAACAGGCGCCTGCGCCCAACGATGTCGGCCACCCGTCCCGCCGGCACGAGCAGCGCCGCGAACACGATGTTGTAGGCGTTCAGCACCCACGACAGGCCGGCCAGCGAGTCGTGCGGGAAGGACGACCGGATGTCGGGGAACGCGATGTTCACGATGGTCACGTCGAGGAACCCCATGAACACCGCCACCGCGGTGACGAGAAGGACCTTCCAGCGGCGCTCCATGCGCGCTTAGTCGCCCAGGATCAGCAGCGTGGACGTGCCGTGCGCGAGCAGCTTGCCGGTAGCGGCCGAGAACACGCGCCCCTCGGCCGTGGCCACCCGTGAGCCGGCGTGCACCACGATGCCCTCGGCCAGGACCCGGCCCGTGTCCATCGTCAGCGGCCGGACGAAGTTCACCTTCAGCTCGAGCGTGGTGTAGCCGGTGTCCTTCGACTGGAGGGTCTCGACCGCACAGCCCATCGCCGAGTCGAGCAGCGTCGCCAGGTACCCGCCGTGCACCACGCCTATGGGGTTGTAGTGCTGCTCGCCGGGCGTGCCCTCGAAGGTGGCGCGGCCCTCGCCGACCTCCACCAGGTCGATGTCCATGAGCATTGCGATCGGGGGCGGCGGAGCGTCGCCGCGCTTGATGCTCTCGAGGTACTCGCGCCCGGACATCGTGCGACGCAGCGGAAGACCCGCCAGCGGGTCCTGCCAGGTGACGGTCAGCGTGCGCTTCGGCGTCGCAGACGGCGATTCCGCCCCATCGGCCGAATACGGGTAGGTGAGCTCGTCGATCAGCTCCTCATCGGTGATGGCGAGCGCCTCTGCGTCCGCCAGGAAGTCGTGTCGCGTCACCTCGATGGTCATGGCGAAGGCCTCCGTTGCTTGACGCAACTCACTATTGCAGATAACGTTGCATCACGCAACGCACCGTGACTAGAATCACTCAGAGCGAGGGATAGCGGGGAGCAATGCTGAACAGGGAGTACTCCGGCCAGAACTGCTCGATTGCGGGCACGCTCGAGCTGATCGGGGAACGCTGGACGCTGCTGATCCTGCGCGACGCCTTCCACCGGGTCCGCCGTTTCGAGGACTTCCAGCGCAGCCTTGGAATCGCTCGCAACGTGCTGAGCAACCGCCTCCAGCGGCTATGCGACGAGGGCGTCCTCGAACGCCGGCTCTACCAGGAGCACCCGGCCCGCTACGAGTACCGGCTCACGGAGAAGGGCATCGACCTTTGGCCGGTGCTGATGGCGTTGGTCCACTGGGGCGACAAGTACCTCGCTGAGAACGGCCCGCCCGTGCTGATCGAGCACAAGAACTGCGGCGGCCAGGTGGACGACCACCTCATGTGCGAGCGCTGCGGCGCACCGCTCGGCGCGCGCGACGTGGTGCCGCGGGTTGGGCCCGGGCGGCTGGCGGCTGCGTAGGGCCGCCGCTAGGTCACGCGAATACTCACCGCGTTACTGGTCCCCGGTGACACCTGGCCGCCGTTCGAGACCACCACGGTCTGGTACGTGCCGCTTCGCCTGATCCGCAGGCGCCGCGAGTAGACCGACCGCGTCGCGCTGCTGTGGCTCAACGTCGTGTGCGCCACGGTCCGGAAGACGCCGTCGCGCCCGCGCTTCTGGATCTTCACGATCAGGCCGTCCTGAGCCGGCAGCACCGAGCCCGACATTCGCAGCAGGTGGCCCTTGCGCACGTGCGTGTGCACGTGGAGGGAGATCAGCGAGGACACGTTCATCGTCGCGATCGCGCTCGTGAACGCCGGGGTGGTGGTGGCCTTCACCTGCAACTGCGTCGTCCCCAGGGCGGATGTGAATGTGAAGGCATAGGTGCCATCGGCGTTGCTCACCACCGAGTTGCCGATCTTCTGGAACGCGGCCGTGAACGGGAACGGCCGCCCGAGGAGCGTGACGGTGGCATGTCCGGCGCCGGTGCCCACGAGCTGGCCAGAGATCGTGAACGGCAGGCTGAAAGTGGGCGGGTTCGGCGTGAAGTTGAGCGTCGTCGTGGGCTTCGCGGTCTTGAAGCTCTTGTCGGCGCCGTGCGTGGTGCCGGCGCTGCTCGTGGCCAGGACGCGGAAGTGGTAGCGGGTGTTCGACTTCAGGTTGCCGATCGCGGCGGCCACCGGCACTGGGCTCGTGCCCTGGCCGATCGGCTGGGCGGCCGTGGTGCTCCCGTACTTCGTGTTGGTGCCGTACTGGAAGCGCACAGTGGTGGCGTGACCGTTCGCGGTCACGGTGCCGTTCAGCTGGGCGCCGAGGGGCCCGATGTTCGTCGCCGGCACCGTTGTCGCGTCGGGCGGCGTGGGTGCAGCGTAAGCCGGACTTGCAAGCACAGTCAGCGACAAGACCAGTGCTGGGACAAAGCGTCTCATCGAGCCTCCTTCGTGGACGGTCGCCCCGAGAAACCCCGGGATAGCGCGTAGTTGCGCTCCCGCGGGCACGGTGCGATTTACCCACTTCGGGCTGGTGCGCGAAATTCCTCGCGGCGGGAGCTAGTCCTCAGGCCAGGAGGCGTCGCCTGTGGTGGCGCCGCGCAGGACCTTGAGGTTGAGGAGCGCGCACTTGCGGCGCGTGGGGGAGATGTCGATGCCCAGCTGGTCGATCACCCAGCTTGCGTTCAGGCTGCCCACGTCTTCGACGGGCATGCCGATGAGCTCTTCGGACGCCATCGACGCCGCTGCCTGGGAGATCGCGCATCCCTGTCCGTGGAAGCGAAGGTCGGCGATCCTGCCGTCCTCCACCTTGATCTGGACCGTCAGCTCGTCTCCGCAGAGAGGGTTGTGGTCGTGGAACTCCAAATCGGGCGCGTCGAGCTCCCCGAAGTTCCTCGGGTTCTTGTAGTGATCCAGGATGTAGTCGCGGTACAGCTCTTCCATAGCTCTCACGCCCGCTGCAAACCTTCGCCTGGCTGCGTCCTCGGTCGCCCGCGGGCTGCCCGCCCTGCGGGCTCCCTGCGTCCTTGCCATGCTCGGTTTTCGCGGGCGGAACGGGGCTGGTAGTTCATACGCTCGACCATAGCTACAGCTCGAACACCCGCCTGGCGTCGTGCAACGCGGTTATCAGGCGGTCGATGTCCTCTGGACTGTTATAGACGTGGAAGGAGGCCCGGCCCGTGGCGCCCACGCCCAGGCGGCGCATCAGCGGCTGAGCGCAGTGGTGGCCGGCGCGGATGCAGACCGCATGGCGATCGCACACCTCGGCGATGTCGTGCGGGTGGATGCCCTCGATCGAGAACGACACCACTCCGCCGCGCCGGTCGGCGTCGGGCGGGCCGAAGACGGTCAAGCCGGGCACCTCGGGCAGCCGCTCGAGCGCGTACGCGGTGAGCTCGCGCTCGTGCGCGCGCACGTTCTCCATGCCGAGCGCCGAGAGGTAGTCGATGGCCGCGCCCACGCCGATCACCTCGGCGATCGCCGACGTGCCCGCCTCGAACTTGTGCGGCAGGTCCGCCCAGGTGGACATCTCGTCGTCCACGCGGGAGATCATGTGCCCGCCGGCGATGAACGGCCGCATAGAGAGCAGCAGCTCCCGCCGCCCATGCAGCACGCCCACCCCGGTGGGGCCGAGCGCCTTGTGCCCGGTCCAGGCGTAGAAGTCCGCGCCGACCGCCGCCACGTCCACGGGCATCTGCGGCACGGCCTGCGTGCCGTCGACGACCACCACAGCGCCGGCCTCGCGCGCCCGCGCGGCGATCTCCGCCACCGGGTTGATCGTGCCCAGCACGTTCGACACGTGGACGACGCCCAGGAGCTTCACGTGACCCTCCGCCAGCACCGAGTCGAGCTGATCGAGCGACAGCGTGCCCTCGTCGCTGACGTCGAGGTAGCGGAGGCGGGCGCCCGTGTCCTGGCACACCAGCTGCCACGGCACCACGTTCGAGTGGTGCTCCATGCGCGTGATCAGGATCTCGTCGCCCGGCCCGAGGTTGTCGCGCGCCCACGCGTAGGCCACGAGGTTGATGGCCTCGGTGGCGTTGTGGGTGAAGATCGTGGTCTCGGCGTCGCCGCCCACGAAGCGGGCGATCCGCGTGCGCGCCCCCTCGAACAGCTCGGTGGCCTCGCGACCCAGGTCGTACACCCCGCGGTGCACGCTGGCATTCGCTTCGTTCAGGAAGCGATCCATCGCGTCGAGCACGACCTTCGGCTTCTGCGACGTCGCCGCGGAGTCGATGTACGCCACCCGATGCCCGTTCCACTCGCGCCGCAGCACGGGGAAGTCCGCGCGGACGTCGGGCAGGGCGGATGTGGTGTGAGCGGTTGCCATCAGCGCTGCTCGACGTACTCCTCGACGTGTTCCTCGGCGGCGGCGATCTTGCCGGCGACCCGCTCGCGCACGAGCGCCTCGAGCGGCGGGTCCTCGAGCTTGCCGATCACCGGCTCGAAGTAGCCCTCCACGAGGATGCGCACGGCCTCCCGGCGCGAGATGCCGCGGGTCATCATGTAGAAGACCTGCTCCTCGTCGATCTCGCCGACGGTGCCGCCGTGCGAGGCCGACACGTTGTCGGTCTGCACGATCAGCGACGGGATCGAGTCCGCCTTCGCCTTCGGCGACAGCAGCATCGAGTGGGTCTGCAGGTAGGTGTTGGTGTTCTGCGCGCCCTGCACGATGTGGATCAGGCCCTCGTAGGACGCGCGCGACTCGCCGGTGAGGGCGCCCTTCCAGACGGTGTCGCCAGTGGTGTCGCCCTGCTCGTGCAGGTCGGTGGTGAAGAGGTCGAGGTGCTCGTCGCCCTCGGTGAAGTAGAGCCCGTTGTGGCGCATGTCCGAGCCCTTCTCGGCCGTGACGATGTCGAGCGTCTGCTTCGTGAGGTGGCCGCCGAGATGGATCGGCACCCAGCCGCAGTGGGCGTCGCGCTGGATCTCCACGCGCTTCACGGAGATGTCGTAGACCTCGCCCGAGCCCCAGTCCTGGAAGTGCGCGAGCTTCACCTGCGAGCCCGGCTGGCAGTAGAGCTCGAAGCCGCCGGCGTGCAGCGCCTGGCCCTCGAAGTCCGGGGCGATGTAGTACTCGCGGATGTAGCACTCGGCGAACTCGCCCACCACACCGAGGGTGTGCGCGTACTGCGCCGTGCCCGGCTCGTCGATCACGTAGACCACCTGGATCGGGTTCTCGATCTTGAGGTTCTTCGGCACGTGCAGGAACGCGCCGCCGGTCCAGAACGCGGCGCTCGCGGCGGGGAACTTGCCCTCGTCGTGCGAGAGGCGCTTCATGTACCACTGCTGCACCAGCTCCGGGTGCTCCTCGACGGCGCGCTCGAGCGAGGTGAGGATCACCCCGTCGTCGCCCAGCGAGGGGTCGAGCGTCGTGTAGATCGTGGTGGCGCCGCGCTGCACGACCAGGCCGGCCAGCTCCTCCGAGTCGAGCGCGTCGATTACCACGCCCGGCAGCTCGTCGAACGACTCGACCGGGTCGTAGTGGCGCGGCTCGAGCTCGTCGAGGCGCAGGTTGCGCAGCGAGGTGGTCCAGAAGCCGGAGCGCCGCCAGGTGGGCAGCGGCTCGCGCTCGTAGACCTCGAGTGCGGCTGCCCGCCGCTCGTCCAAGAAGCTAGGCGGCACCCGCGGCCACCTCCTCGCGGATCCAGTCGTAGCCCTTCTCCTCGAGCTCGTCAGCGAGCTCGCGGCCGCCCTCGCGCACGATCCGCCCGTTCAGCATGATGTGCACGTAGTCGGGGGTCACGTACTGCAGGATGCGCGTGTAGTGCGTGATGATCAGCGTGCCCATCTCGGGGCCGCGCAGCGCGTTCACGCCGTCGGCGACGATGCGCAGGGCGTCGATGTCGAGGCCCGAGTCGGTCTCGTCGAGGATCGCGAAGTCGGGCTTCAGCATCGCCAGCTGGAGGATCTCGGCGCGCTTCTTCTCGCCACCGGAGAAGCCCTCGTTGAGGTAGCGCCTCGTGAAGTCGGGGTCGATGCGCAGCAGATCCATGTTCGCGCGCAGCGTCGAGCCGAACTCCTTCACCTTGATGGGTTCCTCGCGCCGTGCGTTCACCGCGGTGCGCAGGAAGTTGGCCACCGACACGCCCGGGATCGTGGCCGGGTACTGGAAGGCCATGAACACGCCGAGGCGGGCGCGCTCGTCGGGGTCTGCCTCGGTCACGTCCTCGCCGTTTACGAGGACGCGGCCCTCGGTGACCTCGTAGTTCGGGTTGCCCATGATCGTGTTGGCAAGCGTGGACTTGCCGGACCCGTTCGGTCCCATGAGTGCGTGGGTCTCGCCCTTCGAGACCTTCAGGTTCACGCCCTTGAGGATCTCCTTGTCCTCGGTGCGGACGTGCAGGTTCTGGATTTCCAAGCTCATACGGTGGCTTTCTTCCTCACTGGTTCGACTAGCTCGTTCAAAGAGATGTCCCGAAGCGTCCGGACGATCGAGCCCTGGACGCGAGTCCACAGCACCTTCGTCGGGCAGACGCGGTCGAGCGTGGTCTCGCGGCTGCAGACGAGTTGCCCGTCGGGGTCGGCGGTTATGCACTCGATCGGGGCGATCTCGCCCTCGAGCGCCTCCACCACCTCGGCCATAGTGATATCCGACGCCTCGCGCGCGAGCGTGTATCCGCCGTGCGCGCCGCGACGGCTCTCGACGAGGTCGGCCTTGCGGAGTCGCTGCACGAGGTGCTCGAGGTAGGCCAGCGGCAATCCCTCGGCATCGGCGATCGCCGAGAGCGACACGGGGCCGTCGCCGTCGTGCGCAGCGAGGTGCGCCATTATGCGCACGCCGTACTCGGCTTTCGTCGAAAACATCAAGGGAGTTAATACCTACCTCGTAGGTAGGATAACGAGCCGGGTCTCGGGTGTCGGGTCTCGGGTGTGGGAACTACCAGTCGATGCGCTCGCGCTGATAGAAGAAGCCATCCGTTGGACCGTCGTCAGGGAGGGTTGCTAGCCACACGGCGGTGTCCGCTCCCTGCTCGACGGACCTTGGCGCTCCCCGTCCGCCCATGCGCGTGCGAACCCAGCCCGGCGACATGCTGTTCACCTTCACGGCCGGCCCGGCCTCGGCCGCGACCATACGTGTGAGCACGTTGAGGCTCGCCTTGGCCAGGCCGTAGGCGCCGGCGCGCATCGGCGCCGCGGCGGTCTCGCCGTAGCCGGTGGCGACATTGACGACGCGGCCCCAGCCGCGCTCTCGCATGCCCGGCACGAACGCCCGGCACGTGCGCCAGGCGCCGATGAAGTTCACCTGCAGCGTCTCCATCAGGTCGTCCTCGTCGACAGACAGCAGTGGGGTGGTGGTGTAGAGGCCGGCGTTGTTCACGAGGACGTCGACCTCGACGCCTTCATCCGCGAGGCGGCGGGCGCAATCGGCCACGCTGGCCGGGTCGGTCACCTCGAGCTGCTCCGGGCGGGCGCCGAGCTCCTCGGCGGCCCGGCGGGCCAGCTCTGAGTCGCGCGCGGTGAGCACGACCCCGAGGCCCAGCTCCCTCAGCCGGCGGCAGACCTCGTATCCGATCCCGCGATTGCCCCCGGTGACGAGCGCCGTGCGCGTCACTGCTTCTCGAGCAGACGCATGTCGTGCGCAATGCGGTCGGGCGTGGTCTGCTCGAGCGGGTAGCCGATCTTCTGGTAGCCGCGCTTGTCCACCAGCACGATGCGGGCCATGTGCTCCTCGTTGTCCGTCTGGGGGGTGACCGCGTAGCCCTTCCAGATCGGCGCGAGCTGGCGCGGGCGGCCCAGGACCCAGCGGATGCTGGCCGTCACCTTCTGCTCGCGCATGAACGCGTGCACGCTCGCCCCGGTGTCATGCAGCGGATCGACCGAGAAGGCGATCACCGGCACGGCCTTGCCCAGCTCCTGCACCGCGCTGCTGATCAGTCGCGCCTCCACAGGACATGTGTCCTTGCAGTGCGAGTAGAGGAACGTGACGATCACCGGCTCGCCACGGAACTGAGACATGTCGATCGGGCGACCGTCCTGGTCGCGCAGGCGGAAGTCCGGGGCCCGCACGCCCGTGGGCATGATCGCGCCGTCGAACGCGGAGGCCGAGCTGTTATCCGCCTTGCGAAGCGTGAGCGCGGCGACCAGAACGGCCACGAGTGCGGCAACGCAGAGGGTCGTCAGCGCGATCAGATGGCGCGAGGTCACGCCCGGCAGCGTAGACGCTGCCGGGCGTGACGGGTCTCGGGTGTGGGGTGTCGGGTCTCGGGTGTCGGGTTACGCCGTTCGCAGCGCCGTGGTTGGTGAAACGCGCGCCCCGCGCAGGGCGGGATAGGCGCCGGCCAGCGCACCGATCACCACGGCGCATCCCAGCGCGCCGGCGACGGCGTACGCGGGCATCGAGACCGGCCAGCCGCGGTTCGCGTCATAGCCCACCGTCACGAGCACGCCGATCGAAGCCCCGGCCGCCCCGCCCATCGCCCCGAGCAGCACCGACTCGGTGAGGAACTGCAGCGCGATGTGCCGCCGGGTGGCGCCGAGCGCCCTGCGCAGCCCGATCTCCGAGCGCCGCTCGAGCACCGAGATCACCATCACGTTGGCGATGCCGACGCCGCCGACGAGCAGCGCCACGGCCCCGAGCCCGAGGAACAGCGAGGTGAACGCGGTCTTCGCCTTGGCACGAGCTTCGAGGGCGTCGGACGGGCGGGTCACGTCCGCCTCCTCCGGGTGCTCGGGGTCGGCCATCGCGCCGACGACCGAGTCCACCCGCTTCACCTGGTCGGTCTGCGCCCGCACGTAGACGGACGAGGGCGAGTCGTCGGCGCCGAGCTGCTTCTCGGCATACGGGAGACCCACCAGCGCGTAGGAGTCGATCTCCGGAGCGAGCGTCACCGGCTCGAGGATCCCGACCACCGTGAACCAGCGGTCGTCGATCCACACCTGCACGCCGTCGCCGACGTGGTCGATGCCGAGCCTCTGGGCGGCGACCGCGCCCAGCACCACTGTCGGGTAGTGGGCGGTGGCGTCGTTGAGGAACGAGCCGTCGGCGAGCTCCGCCCCGAGCGTGCCGGCGAGGCTGGTCCGCGCGGCGCCAACGCTGATGGCGTTCGTCACCGCCTTGTCGATGTGGTTGTTGCGCCGGGCGGTCAGCCCGTCGAGGTTCTCGACCGTGGACGCCGCGATCACTCCCGGCATGTGGCTGACCATCGCGTTAGCCGTGTCGGGCAGGCTGGCGGTGTCGCCGCTGAAGAAGCTCTGCCCCGGCTTCACGACCAGCAG
>JBKPDA010000025.1:0-9966 GCA_046727635.1 Actinomycetota bacterium
GCCGAAGACCCAGACCGTCACCGACCCGACGAGCGCGGACCCCACCACGCCGGTCGACGGCGGTGGCACGTTCTCCGACACCTCGTCGACGGATAACACGCAGACCTCGCCGGGCGTCACCGGTGGCAGCAGCGCCCCCACGGATCCGGCCAGCCAGCCGCTTCACGGCACCGAGCCCGTCCAGGTGCAGGGATTCCGCGAGCCGGCGCAGAGCCAGTCGCAGCAGACGGGGAGCACCAATCCCGCCCCGGCGGACGGCAGCTCGGACTCCACCACCACGCCGGACAGCTCCACCAACACTCCTTAACCGGGCCGGCGGCGCCGGAGGGATAGCCTGCCGGGCGTGACGGCCCCGCCATCCGACGTCGCGTTCCGAGAGGGCACGAGCGCCGACCTGGAAGCCACGTTCGCCCTCTCGGAGCGAGCGATCTACGACGCTGCCGTGAAGCGCGGCGTGCTCCCGCCCGGCCGCATGCCCACCGAGGGCCAGGTGCGCAGCAGCTGGCGCCGCCACCGCAAGCTGATCGAGTTCCTCGCCGCAAAGCCGGACAGCCGCTACTGGATCTGCGAGCGGGGCGGCGAGCCGGTGGGCTTCGCGCGGGTAGTGCGTTTCGGGGTGATGGAGGAGCTCACCGAGCTGATGGTGGAGCCGGAGTACCAGGCGCACGGCATCGGCCGTGGACTGCTGGAGCGCTGCTGGCCGACTGATCCGAGCCCCGACCTGGGCCGGGTGGTGGTGGCCACCGGCGAGCCGAACGACATCGGCCTTTACATGAGCTTCGGCGTGATGCCGGTGGCCGGCCACTGGCACCTGCGCCAGCGCACCAGCGAGTACGTGAAGCGGCGCTCCCTCGAGATCGAGCGCGTCGAGACGGCCGTGCACGTGCTGAAGGACGACCGTGCGGTGAACGAGTGGATGCGCCTCGAGCCGCCCGTGCTGGGCCACGAGCGGCGCGACCTGCACGAGTTCCTCTGCCGGGAGCGCACCTGCCTCGCCACGATCGACGAGCAGTCCGCCCTCGCCACCTCGCTTTGCTGGGTGAGCGGGGAGGGCGAGATCGGGCCGGCCGTGGCCGAGTCTCCCGACCAGCTCGTGCCGCTCGTGCTGGCGGCGCTCGACCGCGTGGCGGCCAGCGTCGAGCCCGAGTACCTCAGCCTGTTCTCCACCACGGTGAGCTGGTGGCTCCTACGGCGCCTGCGCGGGCTCGGGTTCGAGATCTGGTGGCCGAGCTGGGTGATGTGCTCGGTGCCGCTGCCGGCGCTCGACCGGTATGTGCCTACGCGCCCACCGCACGTGCTCTGACGGGGCGCCGACGCACTACCCTTGAGGTATGCGCGAAGCAGCTGGCGACCTCGGCAGGAAAGCCATCGCGTTGCTGGTCCTGCTGGTGGCCGCATACATCTTGTTCAAGGTCATCCTCGGGGTGGTCGCGTTCCTCGCGTGGATCATCGTCGTGGTGCTGGCCATCGCGGCGATCGTGTGGGCGATACGCGTCCTCTGACGCGTGGCCTGGATCGTCCTCATCATCTTCTGCGGCCTCTCGGCGGGCGTCGTGGCGAAGATGCGCGGCAACGGCTTCCTGATCTGGTTCGCGATCGGCTTGGTGCTGCCGCTGGTGGGCACTGTTGCGGCGCTGCTCTACCGGCGCGAGAGCGAGGTTGAGAAGAAGGAGTGCCCGGAGTGCGGCGCGCCGGTGGCGATCCACGACCAGGTGTGCATGAAGTGCGGGCACGACATCGAGTGGATCTTCGACGACGCCGCGACGCACGCCACGGGCTAGTGCCCCTGCGCGCGCAGGAACCCTCCCGGAGGCCCGGAATCCCGCTGGTAGACTCGCTTTCCCGGCCGGTCGCGGCTACACGGCGACCGGCAACTTCGCGCTATCTGGAAGGAGGTTCGCTTTGAGAGCGGTTGAGGCAATCATGGAATGCCTGAAGGCTGAGGGTGTCGACACCGTATTCGGCATCCCCGGCGGCGCGAACCTCCCGACCTACGACGCCCTCTACGACGCGGGCATTCGCCACATCCTCTGCCGTCACGAGCAGGGAGCGGGCCACGCGGCGGAGGGCTACGCGAAGGCCTCCGGGAAGGTCGGAGTGGCGCTCGCCACGTCCGGCCCCGGCGCCACCAACCTGGTCACGGCGATCGCCGACGCGATGATGGACTCGGTGCCCACGGTGTTCATAACGGGGCAGGTGCGCACCGATCTGCTCGGCACCGATGGCTTCCAGGAAGCCGACGTCACGGGCATCACGATGCCGATTGTCAAGCACTCGCTGATGATCCAGGAGCCGCGGGAGATACCGACCGCGCTTCACGAGGCGTTCCACATCGCCCGTACCGGGCGGCCCGGTCCGGTGCTCGTGGACATCCCGCAGGACCTGTCGCGGGCCGACATCCCATACGAGCCCGTCGACGGCGTGCTGCTGCCGGGCTACCAGCCCACCACCGAGGGCAACGCCAAGCAGATCCGCCTGGCGGCCAAGGCGCTCGCCAACGCGCGGCGCCCGGTGATCTACGCGGGCGGCGGCGTGGTCAACGCGAACGCGTCGAAGGAGCTGTTCGAGCTCGTCACCTCGGACCGCTTCCCGATCACGTGCACGCTGATGGGCCTGGGCGCGTTCCCAGGCGATCACGACCAGTGGCTCGGCATGCTCGGCATGCACGGCACGCGCACGGCCAACTACGCGATGGACGAGGCGGACCTGATCTGCGCGATCGGCGCTCGCTTCGACGATCGCATCACGGGCAAGCTGTCCGAGTTCGCGCCGCGGGCCAAGTTCATCCATATCGACGTCGATCCGGCGGAGATCTCGAAGAACGTGCCGGCGCACATCCCGATCGTGGGCGACGCGCAGAAGGTCCTGCAGAAGCTCACGCGCGAGTACCGCGCGTTGGAGACCGACGCGAGCCGCCTGGACGGCTGGTGGCAGCGCATACGCGGCTGGCAGGAGAAGCACCCGCTGCGCTACGACGACACCGAGGACGCGGAGATCAAGCCGCAGCGCATGGTGCAGGCCATCCACGAGGCCACGGGCGGGGACGCGATCCTCACCTCGGACGTGGGCCAGCACCAGATGTGGGCAGCGCAGTGGTTCACGTTCACCAAGCCGCGCCGCTGGATCAACTCCGGCGGGCTCGGCACGATGGGGTTCGGGCTTCCGTCCGCGATGGGCGCGCAGGTCGCGTGTCCCGACGACCAGGTGGTCTGCCTGGCCGGCGACGGCTCGCTGATCATGACCTGCCAGGAGCTGGCCACCTGCGTCACCGAACAGATCCCGGTGAAGGTGTTCATCATGAACAACGGCTACCTCGGCATGGTCCGTCAGTGGCAGGAGCTGTTCTGGGACCGTCGCTACTCCGCCGTGAAGATGAGCTCGAGCCCGGACTGGGTGAAGCTCGCCGACGCGTTCGGAGCGGTGGGCATGCGCGTGACCGACAAGGGCGAGCTGGTGGAGGCGATGAAGACCGCCCTGGCCACCGAGGGACCGGTGGTGCTCGACGTGCATGTGACGAAGGAAGAGAACTGTTATCCAATGATCCCGGCGGGCCAAGCCGCGCGGGACATGGTCGGATGAGGTCACAGGTCACAGATCACAGGTCACAGGAAAGACCTGTCACCTATCACCCGTCACCTGTCACCTAAAGCAATGGGCGAACCAGGCACAAAAGAAGTCCTCAATCTGGAAGACCTCGAGGCGAGCGGCGGCATCCACACCGGCCGCAGGCACGTCCTCTCGATTCTCGCCGAGAACAAGCCGGGCGTACTCGCGCGTATCAGCGGTCTGTTCGCCCGGCGCGGGTTCAACATCGAGTCGCTGAACGTGGGCCCGACCGACGATCCCACGATCTCGCGCTTCACCCTCACGGTGGACGGTGCGCTGCACCCGATCGACCAGGTCACCAAGCAGCTGCACAAGCTGGTGAACGTGCTGAAGATCCGGGACCTCGAGCCGGCCGAGACCGTGGCGCGCGAGCTGGCGCTGTTCAAGGTGTCGGCCGACAGCGAGTCGCGGCGCGAGATCCTCGAGTTCGCGGACATCTTCCGCGGCACCGTGGTGGACGTGTCGAAGCGCTCGGTGACGGTGGAGATCACGGGCTCGGACTCGAAGATCCAGGCTTTTGAGCGGATGATCCGCCCGTTCGGGCTGATCGAGATGGTGCGCACCGGCGAGATCGCGGTCTCGCGCGGGCGCACCGCCACGTGACGGTCCGCTCGCAAGCCGTACAAGGCCCGCTCGGGCTGGGCGCCGCAGCCTGGTCTCAGCTCGACGAGCGCGTAGGGCACGCGATTGCGCGGGCACGCCGCGAGCGCCGGCAGGTGCTCGCGGCGGTCAGTGCGCCCGTGCCGGCCGAGATCGACCTGTCGGCCGCGGTGCTGGCCGCGCGCGGGTCTGGCGACCGCTTCTTCTGCCTCGAACAGCCCGGCTTCGCGCTGGCCACGCTTGGGCAGGCCGCGATCGTGGAGGCAGAGGGCGAGGATCGCTTCGTACGCGTGGCGGCGGCCTGCAGGGAGCTGGCACATGCCGAAGACGACGCCGGTTCCGTCTGGGTTGGGGGTTTCGCCTTCGCCCCGGCCGGCGGATCGAGCCCCGAGTGGGCATCCCTCGCCCCGGCCCAGATGGTGATGCCGGAGATCGCCCTGTCGCGCCGAGGCGACGGCGCGCAGCTCACCGTCAGCGCCGTGCTGGACGGCGACGAGTCGGCCGACGCCGTGCTCGACCGTCTCCGCGCGCGCGTGGACTCGCTCGGGCCCGCGCCGATGCCCCTGCTCGACCCGGATCCGCTGGTGACGCCTCGGGTGGCCGGGGCGACTCCTCCGGAGCACTTCGAGTCCGCGGTGGCGCGCGGGGTCGAGCGCATCCGGTCGGGGGAGCTCGACAAGCTCGTGCTCGCCCGCGAGGTGCGCGTGCATGCACCGGACGAGATCGACCCGGCGCCCGTGTTCGATGCGCTGCGGGCCGCGTTCCCCGCTTGCTATTGCTACCTCGTCGGCACGCCCGAGCTCGCGTTCATCGGCGCGAGCCCGGAGCTGCTCGTACGCCGCGAGGGCGCCCGGGCGCAGACCGTGGCGCTTGCGGGCACGACGCGCCGCAGCGCGGACCCGTCGGTCGACGACCTGCTGGGCGAGCAGCTCCTGCGCTCGGAGAAGCAGCGCGAGGAGCAGGCGATCGTCACGCGCCGGATCGAGCGCACGCTCCGTCCGGTGAGCGTGTGGGTGGCGGCGGCGGACGAGCCTGTGCTCGTGAAGGTCCAGAACGTCCAGCACCTGGCCACGCCCATCCGGGCGCAGCTGGCCGAGCCCGAGTCCTGCATCGAGCTGGCCGGGCGGCTACATCCGACCCCGGCCGTGGGCGGAGAGCCACGTGAGGTAGCGGCGAAGCTGATCCCGGCGCTCGAGGGCCTCGACCGCGGCTGGTACACCGGCACGGTGGGCTGGAGCGACCTGTCGGAGGACGGCGAGTTCTGCGTGGCCATCCGCTGCGCGCTCATCCGCGGCAGGGTGGCGCACCTCTACGCCGGGAACGGGATCGTGCGCGACTCGGTGCCCGCGGACGAGCTGGCCGAGACCGAGGTCAAGCTCCAGGCGCTTCTGCCTCTGCTGGCCTGAGCGTTAGCATGCGCGGCGTGAGGCGCCGCCTACTGCTTCTTGCCGTCGTCGCGCTGGTCGCCGGGGCGATTCCGCTGGCAGCCTCGGGCGACGTCCTGCCGCTCTGCGCGCCCACGACCGGCGACGACAACTGCCAGGGCACCGCAGGGCCCGACAGCTTCGACATGCTCGCCGGCAACGACACCGTGCGAGGCCTCGACGGCGACGACAACCTCCTCGGCAACCTGGGCAACGACAAGCTCGTGGGCGAGGAGGGCAACGACACGCTCGACGGCGGCGACGGCAACGACACGCTCGACGGCGGGAACGGGAACGACACCCTGACCGGCGGCGCGGGCGCGGACAAGATCCTCGCCGGCGCGGGCGACGACCACGCCGACGGCGGCGCCGATGATGACACGATCACCGGCGACATCGGGAACGACACGCTCGCCGGCGGAGACGGGGTGGACCGCATCAGCGGCAACGACGGCGACGACGCGATCGACGGCGGCGCCGGCAACGACCGGCTGAGCGGCAACGGCGGCGCGGACACCATCGCCGGCGGCGACGGAGCCGACAGCGTGAGCGGCAACGACGGCAACGATTCCCTGTCAGGCGACGCCGGGAACGACACCATCCACGGCAACGCCGGCAACGACAAGATCGTGGGCGGGCTCGGCGACGACAACCTGTTCGGCGACGACGGCAACGACACGATCACCGACGGCGCCGGCAACGACCACCTGGTGGGCGGCGAGGGCAACAACGTGCTTTCCTCGGGCGCGGGGAACGACCGCGACTTCGCGGGCTCCGGTAGCGACCGCATCTCCGCAGGCTCCGGCAACGACACGATCGTGCCGGGCGCGGGCAAGGACCGCGTCTCAGCGGGGAGCGGCAACGACACGATCAATACGCGCGACAACGTGCGGGATGTGGTGGATTGCGGTTCCGGCAAGGACACGGTGGCCGCCGACTTGAAGGACAAGCTCCGCCACTGTGAGAACGTGGTGCGGCTGAAGGCTTAGGTCTCGGGTCTCGGGTCTCGGGTCTCGGGAACAGCCCCGACACCCGTCACCCGAGACCCGAGACCTCCTCATCAACTGCCTGAAACAACTGGCGGTGCATCCTGACGTTCGTCTCCCGCTCCGTCCTTACTTCAATCAGCCCAGGCGAAAACGCGGCAGTGCCGATGTCATCCGGCGTCTCCGCCAGCGTGTGGGGCAGATCGGCCAGCGCCGCTATCGCCTCCACGTCCACTCCGCTCGGCGTAGCGATGTGCTCGCGATAGATCTCCGCGGCTGAGTGCTCGGCCACCGGCAGGAAGTCGAAGATGCCGCCGCCGCCGTTGTTCACGCACACGATCGTGAGCTCCACGCCGCGGCGGCGTGCGGTGAGCAGGCCGCCTAGGTCGTGCAGCAGCGCCAGCTCGCCGGTGAGCAGGTAGGCGCGACCGCCGGCGGCGATCGCGGCGCCGGTGGCGGCGGACACCGTGCCATCGATGCCGTTGGCGCCGCGGTTGGCGAGGAAGCGCACCTCGGTGGAGGTCTGCGGGAAGAAGGTCTCCACGTCGCGGATCGGCATCGACGAGGCCACCCACACGAGCGCTCCGTCTGGCAGCGACCCCGCCAGGGCGGCGAAGGCCTTCGGCTCGAAGGGGTCGGGCATGTCGGCCAGCGTGGGCTGCACCAGCGCGTCCGCGCCGCGCCAGGACTCCACCCAATCCGGCGAAGCTGGATCCACCTCCTCCTCCAGCGCGGCCGCCAGCAGCTCGCAGGTGGCGTCGGGCGCGGTGGCCACCACCCGCTCGGCCCGGCGCGTGGGCTCGTGCCAGGCGGCGTCGGGGTCGATCACGATCTGGCGTGTGTTGGCCAGCCAGGCGCGCAGCGGCTTGGAGGTGGGGGTGTCGCCCACCCGCACCACGAGGTCGGGCCGGTGGCGCTCCTGGAAGGTCTCGCTGCGCAGTAGCACGTCGTAGTGAGCCACGACGTGCGAGCGGTCGTGCGGTCCGCAGCGCACGCCCGAGGTGGGCTCGGCCAGTAATGGCCAGCCGGTGGCGGCGGCCAGGCGCGCCGCCGAGGCCGCCACGTCGTAGCGCGTGCCGCCGCAGACGATCGCGCCGCGCTCGGCTTCGGACACGTCGCGCTCGAGCAGCTCGATGATCGTGGGGGTGGGGTCGCGCGGCGCGTCGGACACCACCACCCAGGGCCGGCCGTCCGGCCGGCCCTCCCAGTCGGACACCCGCATCTCCTCCGGCGTCGGCGCCAGCGGCTCGCGCAGCGGGAAGTTGAGGTGCACGGGTCCGGGACGCCCGTCCTCCGAGGTGAACCAGGCCCGGCAGGCCAGCGACCGATAGTGCACCGCCGCCTCGCGGCCGGGGTCGTGGTTGCCCACCTCGTAGAACCACTTCACGGCGGACCCGTAGAGCTTCAGCTGGTCGATGGCCTGCCCGGCGCCCACCTCGCGCAGCTCGGGCGGCCGGTCGGCGGTGAGCACCAGGAGCGGCACGCTCGCCTCGCGCGCCTCGATCACCGCGGGGGTCAGGTTGGCCGCCGCGGTGCCCGAGGTGCACGTGATCGCCACCGGACGGCGCGTGGCCTTGGCGATCCCGAGCGCGACGAAGCCGGCCGAGCGCTCGTCGATCACGGACACGCAGTCCAGCCCCGGATGCCCGGCGAGGCTGAGGATCAGGGGCGCGTTTCGGGACCCGGGCGAGGTGACGGCGTGCCCGAGACCGCAGCGCACAAGCTCGTCGACGAACGCCTGAAGCGGAGCAAAGGTGCGGTTGATTGGGATCATCGAGCCGGTGGATCCGCTCGTGGCATTCCTGCCTGGCTTCGCGCAGCGCGGCGACGCCTGGGGGCCAGTGGCCGATCGAGTCGCGCAACGGTACCGGAGCGTCTGCGTGGACTTCGGCTCGTGGACCTTCGACCAGCGGCTGTCGGAGATCGCCTCGCGGGTGGACGACGGCGAGGCCGTGGTGGGCTACTCGATGGGCGGGCGGCTGGCGCTGCGAGCGGCGCTGCGGCGGCCGACCCGCTTTGGGGCGCTCGTGCTGGTGGGGGCGAGCCCGGGGATCGAGGACGAGGACGAGCGGCGAGCTCGCCGGCTGGCCGACGAGCATTTGGCGGACTGGATCGAGCACCACACGATCGAGGAGTTCGCCGAGTGCTGGGAGTCGCAGCCGGTGTTCGCCAGCCAGCCGCCCGAGCTCGTGGCGGCGCAGCGCCCGGGCAGGCTGTCGCACGAGCCGCCCAAGCTGGCACAGCTGCTGCGGAGCGGCGGGCAGGGCGCGTTCGAGCCGGTGTGGGACGATCTCGAGCGGATCGACTGCCCGGTGCTGGCGGTGGCCGGCGAGCTGGATACGAAGTACGCGGACACCGCCTACCGGATCGCCGAGCGGGTGAAGCACGGCCGCGCACGGCTCGTGCCTGGTGCGGGGCACGCGCCCCAGCTCGAGCGGCCGGCCGAGTTCTCCGAGCTACTGCTCGATTTCCTCGACGAGCACCTCGGCTAGCGCCGAGTCGCTCACCTCGACGCCCAGCCCGGGCCCGCGCGGCACCGCCTGGAGCCCGTTGCGCGGCGGCGGGATGGCGCGGGCGATCTCGGCATCGAACAGCTCGAGCGTGGCAAGCCCGCAGGCCAGCGGCAGGCGCTCGGATGCGGCCAGCTGCAGCGCAGCGGCGATGGCCCAGGGGCCGTCCAGCGTGCTCGACAGGAAGGACGCCATGCCGTGCTCCGCTGCCGAGTGCACGGCCTCGCGGGCCGCGCTGAAGCCGCCGCTGGCGGCAAGCTTCACGTTCACCACGTCGCAGGCCTCGGCCTCCGCGGCCAGCAGCACGTCGGCGGGCGTGGCCACCGACTCGTCCGCGGCGATCGGCGCCGACACCCGGCGGCGCACCTCCGCGAGCTCCTCCAGCGTCGCGCATGGCTGCTCCACGAACTGCAGGTCGAAGCGCTCGAGGCGGCGGATCGAAGCGATCGCCTCCTCCACGTCCCAGGAGCCGTTGGCGTCGATCCGCAGCGCCGGCCACGAGCCGATCGCCTCGCGCACCGCCGCGACTCGCTGCTCGTCGTCGGGCAGCCCCACCTTCAGCTTGAAGCACGAGTAGCCCTCCCGGACGCCCTCGGCCGCGTGCGCCGCCACCTCGTCCGGCGGCCCGGCGCTGAGCGTGCGGTTCACGGGGATCGCTTCGGCCTCCACCTCGGCGATCGAGCGTTCCTCACGCTTCCCGTCGAGGTCGAGTCGCGCCAGCTCCTCGGCCGCCCGCACCTGCGGCGGCCGGCGGCCGCGGGAGCGGCGCGTGAGCGTGGCCACGGCCCGCTCGAGCGGGATGCCGTCGTAGGGCTCGAACGGCGCGGCCTCGCCGTAGCC
>JBKPDA010000026.1:0-7479 GCA_046727635.1 Actinomycetota bacterium
CTCTAAAGCGGCGGCGGCGGTGTGTCTAGCGGCGGATGGGAGGACCGCCGCCGCCTGAGCCGCTGTCGCCGCCGCCCAGGTCGTCGCCGCTGGTCGACCCGCTGCCCGAGCCGCTGTCGTCGCCCGAGCCGGAGTCGTCGGCGGCCTCGACGTCGTCGGCAACGAGCGTGCCGTCATCCTCTTGGTAGTACGCCACCGTGACCTGCTCGCCGACCGTCACGCCTTCGAGCAGATCGGGGTCGGCCGCGAAGGACATCGCGCCCTGGCCGTCCACCTGCACGGTGAGGCCGTCGCCGCGGACCTGGGTCACTGTGCCGACCACGGTGTCGTCCTCCTCGCCGTCAACGAACTCGATGTCGTCGGCCACGAGGCTGCCGCCGTCCTCGTAGTAGGTCACGTCCACCTCGTCGCCGACCTGGAAGTCGCCCAGCAGGTCGGAGTCGACCTCGAAGGTCATCTCCTGGTCGCCGGTGTCGATCGTGATGCTCTGATCGTCGATCGCCGTGACCGTGCCGCTGGCGTCCTGGTCCTCGCCGTCGGTCGGGTCGTCGCCGCTTACCAGCTTGATCGTGATCGAGATGTCCCCGTTGTCCTGGGTGACCATCGTGATCAGCACCACCTGACCCTTGTCGAGGCCCTCGAGGCTGATGTTCACGGAGCTGCTGCTGGCCCGGTTCTTCTTGGCCAGCTGCTTCTTGCCAACCTTCCAGCTGCGGCCGTCGGGCAGGCGGAGCACGGCGCCCTTGCGGGCGGACGACACGACCGTGGCGTAGAAGGCCAGCTTGCGAGTCCGGCCAGTCACGCGCAGCCCGGAGAGCTTCTTGCCGCTCAGCTTGAAGGTCACGAGCGCGCCGGAGCGGAGCTTCGACGAGAGGCGGCCGGCGACCGTGTAGCGGCGCACCACGTGCTTCGAGTTGATCACCTCGACCTTGTGGTGAGCGCGATCCACGCGCAGCAGCGCGCCCCGCTGCGGCTTCGCCTGAGCGGCGGCCGGGAGCAGGAAGAGCGCGATCGCCGCACCGGCGGCTGGGAGAAGTCGCCTCACGAGGGGCTTATTCGACCCGGCGCTACCGCGCTTGAGTACGAACGCGCTCGAGCGGACGCTTAATCGGCCTTAACCGCACTCCTAACGCTGGTTAAGGCGACCGTTACTTCACTCGAGGGCGAGCGATGACATCGGAAGCGCTACGCCTCCCGGAAGTCCCGCTGGTGAGCCTCCGTCGAGCGCTCGCGTCGCGTCCTGTGCGGATCGCGGTCGCGGCGGCGGGCACAGCCGCGCTGGCCGGTCTGGTGGTGGCCGCGTGGCGAATGGCCACCGCGGCGATCGCCGACCCGACTGTGCTCGTGCCCTCGTCGCACCTCGCGTTTCCGAAGTGGATGGCTGGCCCGCTGCCTGCTGGCCATGCCCTGACCGTCCACGGGCTGTCCGTCGCGCTCGTCGTAATGACGGCGCTGTACCTCGTCGTGCTCGCGTGCTCGCGCGCCCTGCCCGCGTGGATCGCCCTCCCCGTGGTGGTGGCCCTTACGGCCATCTTCGCGTTGGCGCCGCCGTTGCTCTCCACCGACATCTTCAACTACATCGCGTACTCGCGGATGGGGGTGCTGCACCACCTGAACCCCTACCAGCACGGGGCCGCGGCGATACCGCTGGACCCCTCCTATCCGCCCTCGGGCCACCTCTGGGACCACACGCCATCCGCTTACGGGCCGCTGTTCACGCTGCTCAGCTACGCGCTGGTGCCGCTCGGCGTTGGCGCCGAGCTGTGGGCGCTGAAGGGCATCACTGCCTTGGCCAGCCTGGGGTGCGCGGCCTTGATCTGGGCGTGCGCGAGGCGGCTCGGGGTGAGGCCGCTCACGGCGGCGCTGTTCTTCGCGCTCAACCCGCTACTGCTCGTGTACACGATCGGCGGCGGCCACAACGACGTGCTCATGGCCCTGCCGCTGCTAGGCGGCGCGCTGCTCGTGCTGTCCGGCTGGCCCCTGCTCGGTGGGGCTCTGTTCGTGGTGGCCATCGGCGTGAAGCTGTCCGCGGCACTCGTGCTGCCGTTCGTGCTCGTGGCGGCGCGCAACCGCTGGCGAGTGCTCGTGGGCGTCGCGCTGGCGGCCGTGGTGATCGGCGCCGCGTCGTACGCGGCGTTCGGCACGCACCTGAAGGCGATGCTCGACGTCCTGAAGCTCGACAACGAGTTCAACTGGACGGTGGTGAGCGTCGGCGGCTTCGTCGGTCACCTGGCCGGCTACGGACAGCTCACCACCGCACGCCGGCACGTGCTCGACCTGGTGTTCGCGGTGGGTGCCCTTGGCATGCTTGCGTTCGCATGGCGCAAGCGCGACTGGCTCACCGCGGCGGCCGGGACGGTTCTGCTCCAGCTGGCCACCAGCGGTTGGCTGCTGCCCTGGTACATCCTCTGGGTGCTGCCTCTGGCGCCGCTCGCGCGCCGGCGCTGGGTGGCCGGCGGCGTGGTGCTGCTCTCAGGCCTGCTCATCGCCATGCAGATCCAGCACTACGTGCAACTGCACCATCACGACCTCCGGGTGCAGCAGCACCGCGAGCAGCGGCTGGCGGAGCGGACGGTGCGGTTGCGCCTTCAGATACGCGTTGACGTGCGGCGGCTACGGCTACAGCGGGCGGGAAACGGCTAGCCCGATCGGGGTGCGGGTGGTCCGAGACGGCGGGTAGCTTTCCCGCGTGGCCGACGACGACCGCCTCGCCATCCGCGACCTCGTGGAGAACTGGGCGGTGTGGCGCGACGCCGGCGACTGGGAGCGCTTCCGCACCGTCTGGCACGACGACGGGCGGATGATGGCCACCTGGTTCCAGGGGCCGGCCGACGACTTCATCCGGGTGAGCCGCGAGGGCTTCGAGCGCGGCGTCAGCATCCTGCACCTCCTCGGTGGCCAGTCGATCGACATGGCGGGCGCGCGCGCGATCTCGCAGACGAAGATGACGATCTCGCAGCGGGCGGCCGTGCACGACGTGGTGTGCGACGTGGTCTGCACCGGCCGCTTCTACGACTTCCTCGAGCGCCGCGACGGCCGCTGGGGCATCGTGCTGCGCCAGCCGATCTACGAGAAGGACCGGCTCGATCCGCTCGACCCAGCGGCGCGGCTCGAGCTCGACCCGGAGCTGCTCGAACGCTTCCCGGTCGGCTACCGGCACCTCGCGTATGTGCAGAGCACGATCGGCTTCGACGTGAAGCCCGACATGCCCGGACTCACCGGCCCGAAGGTGGAGCGCCTCTACCGCGAGGGCCAGTCGTGGCTCGCCGGCGAGCCGCTCCGCTGGACTGAGTAGGCCCTGAAAGCCACCGCCCCGGCCGGGTGGCCGGGGCGGCGGGGGCGGGGGAGGCGGCCGGCGCCATAGGCGGCGGCTTCTCCACCCTCCGTGCGTGACGCGCTCGGCGTGATGGGCACGCACGTACTGCTCGTGGATCAGCGAATGCATCACCGCTCCTTCGGGGATCGAAGTCCCGGAGCGCCCGTCGAGCTCAGCTACCGGACGTGTCCGTCAGACCGAGGTCGCGGGCGTTCCGGCTGCCCGCGACCCAGTCGAAGCGTCTAGGTCTCGAGCAACGCGCACGGCTGCATGCCCTTGCCATTGGCAAGGGACGCAGGTGCTGCGGCCGAAATCAGACGTCGATGGGACACGCTTCATGGAACGTATCAAATGGGTCAAGAATGCGGAGGTGCAGAGTGCGGAAGTGCGGAAGTGCGGAGAAGTGCGGAAGTGCGGATATGTCGTTCTCCGCACTCCGCACTCCGCACTCCGCACTCCCTACGGAAGCCCGCTCGCCTCCGGCGTCGCCGCCGGCAGCGTCGTCGTAGTGATTTGCCCGTTCTGCGGATCGGTGACGAACACCGGGCCGGAGAGCACGATTTGGCCGTTCTTCACGGCGCCCATCTGCGCTCCGCCGTAGCCGCCGTGCTGGTCCTTCGAGTAGCGGAACGACACGAGGCCCGGCCCGATGAACTTGCTCGTCTCCACCGCGTTCACCAGTGACTGGCGGGTGGGGCTCTTGCCGGCGTCCTTGAGGGCTTGCGCGAACGTGTACGCGCTCGCCATGCCGTACAGCACGTTGCCGTCGAACGGCGCCTCGGTGTCGTACTTGTCGTGGATCTGCTTGAACAGCCTGATCCAGGCATTCGACGTGTCGGTGGTGGAAGGCAGGTAACCGTCGGTGATCGCGCCCTCGATCAGCGCCGTGTCGGCCTTGCCTTTCGAGAACGCCTTCAGCAGGCCGCCGACAGTGGTCGGGTCGATGCCCACGTTCGAGACCACGAGCTGCGGCTTGTAGCCGAGCTTGAACGACGTCAGCTGTCCAAGCGCGGTGTAGGCCGGGATCGTGAAGTCCACGAGCACCTGGGCGCCGGCCTTCTGGATCGCAGTGATCTGCGGCGCCACGTTCGTGTTGCCGGGCTCATACGCCTGGGTGGAGACGATCTGGCTCTTCGGCACCTCCTTCTGGATGCCGGCCAGGCCACCCTTGCCGAAGTCGTCGTCCTGGTAGAAGACGCCGACCTTCTTCCCGGCGAGGTGCTGCTTGATGTACTGGCCGAGGATCTTGCCCTCGATCGTGTAGTTGGGTTGCCAGCCGAACGTGTACGGGTGGGCGGCGCCGTCGTCCCAACACGGGCAGCCAGAAGACACGAACAGGTCAGGCACCTTCGACGAGTTCAGGTAGTCCACAACCTTGGTGTGCGTGGGGGTGCCGAGCCCGCCCCAGATGGCGAAGACCTTGTTCTGCAGGACGAGTTGCTTGACGACAGCGACGGTCTTCGTCGGGTTGTAGGCGTCGTCCTTGTAGATCAGGTTGATCTTGCGCCCGTTCACTCCGCCGTTGGCGTTCAGGTAAGTGAAGTACGCCTTGGCGGCGGGGGCGATCTCGCTGTACCCAGGGGCAGCGGGACCGGTAAGCGGTTGATGGCTGCCGATCAGCACCGAGGTCTTCGTCACCCCGGGGGCAGAGGATCCGCCCCCTCCTCCGCCGCACGCCGCGACCACCGATGCGATGGCCAGGCAGGCGGCTGCGCCGAGCGCACAGCGATTTCTAGTTCCCATCATCACCCTCCTTGTGGTGGATGGTTGGTTCTCTCCTCCTGCGCGGCAACAGCCGCGCAATGCCCCGCAACGTCCCCTGGATCCCCTGCGGCGCCGCCACGATCACGCCTATGAGCACCAGCCCATAGAGCGCGAGCGGCAGGTTCGCCTGCACGTCGTTCGACAGCGAGAAGGCGTTCGCGACATCGTTCGACCACTGCGGCAGCAGCACGAGTGCGATCGCTCCCCACACCGCTCCGGCCAGGCTGCCCAGGCCGCCGAGCACCACGCCCGTGAGCAGCGCCAGCGACAGCTCGAGCTCGAACGCCCCGGGCGCGGCGATCTGGGTGACCACGACAAGCGACGATCCGGCCAGGCCCGCGCATGCCGCGCTGACCACGAACGCGAGCACCTGAATCCGCGCTACGTTCACGCCCGCGAGCTGCGCCGCCACCTCGTCGTCGCGCACCGCACGGAACGAGCGACCAACGCGGCTGCGCATCAGGTTCGCCAGCACGACGAACACGACGAGCGCGGCGGTGCACGCGATCCACGCCTCCCAGCGCTCGAGCGGGAAGGTCGCGCCGAGTGATTGGGGCGGTGTCGGCGGGGCTACGTCCACGCCGTTCTCTCCCCCGAGGGCCTGCGGGTAGCGGTCGGCGAGGCCGGGTAGCCCGACGGCCAGGGCCAACGTGGCGCCCGCCAGGTACGGGCCGCGCAGCCGAGAGGCCGCGGCGCCCACGGCCGAGCCCACCATGGCGGTGATCGCCGTGGCTGCAACCATGGTTGGGAGCAGCGCCCAGCCGGCCCGGCTCAGGAGCAGAGCGGTGGCGTAGGCGCCCACGGCCATCAGCGCGCCATGGCCGAGCGAGATCTGGCCGTTCAGACCTGTGAGCACCGTAAGGCCGGCGAGCGCGGCGAAGTAGTAGGCGGCCGATGCCAGCCGGAGGTCGTTGAAGGGGTCGACTGCGATGCTCAGCAGGTAGAGCAGGAGGCCGAAGACGAGTGCAAGGAAGAGGTGGCGCGAGAGCGTCTGCCGCGGTAGCCGCAGCGCCGGCGTGAGCCGAGGCGGACGGGATGGCCGCAGGGCGGGCGTCGTGGACCCCGGCGCCGGCGGTGACTCCGTGGTCTGGGCCGGGCTCATATGCGCCGCGCCTTCGCGCTGGTGAAGAGGCCGTTCGGCCGCACCATCAGCACAGCGATCAGGATTGCCAGCGCCGCCAGCGTGACCAGTGCCGAGCCGGCGTAACCCGAGACGTAGCTCAGCGACAGCCCGAGCACCAAGCCGCCGACGAGCGCGCCGACGGGGCTGTCCAGTCCGCCCAATACGGCCGCCGTGAAGCCGAAGACCGTGACGGGATCGAAGTTGTTTGGGCCGACGAACACGGCGGGGGCGATAAGCAGTCCGGCGAGCGAACCCGCGACTGCCGCCAGCGCCCAACCCAGCGTGAACATCCGCCCCACGCGGACGCCCTGAAGGCGGGCCACCTCGGGCTCGAAGGCCGAGGCGCGGAGCATCAGGCCGAGGTTCGTCGCACGGAAGAGCAGCGCGAGCGCCAGGGCCACGGCCAGCACGGCGATCACCGTGAACAGGTCGAACGGGCCGAAGAAGAGCGTGTGCCCGCCGACTCGGTAGCCCCTGATGGAGAACGCGGGCGGGAACGAGCGCGGTGTGCCGCCCCAGATCATCCCGGCGATCGCCTGCAGGAGGATGAGCAGTCCGATCGTCACGATCACCGCGTTGATCGGCGGGCCACCCTCCACGCGCCGGATCAGCACCCGCTCCACCATTGCGCCGATCACGAGCCCAGAGGCGAGCGCAACCGCGAATGCGAGCCAGTACGAGCCCGTCGCCTCCTGCACGCTGAACGCGATGAACGTGGTGATCATCAGGAGTCCGCCCTGCGCGAAGTTGACGATCCGGGTGGCGCGCCAGATGAGGACGAAGGCGATCGCGACCGCGGCGTAGATCGCCCCGTTGCTCACGCCATTCAGGGTGAGATCGATGAAGCGCGTCATCTCAGAACCCCAGGTAGGCGTGCCGGAGCTGGTCGTCGGCGGCCAAGCGCGACGACTCGTCCGAGGCCACCACGCGGCCCACGTTCAGCACCACGCCGCGATCGGCGATCGACAGCGCGCTCTTCGCGTTCTGCTCTACCAGCAGCACCGTGAGGCCGGTGCGTTCGCGGAGCTCGGCGATCAGCTGCATGATCCGAGCAGCGAGGACCGGCGCCAGCCCGAGCGACGGCTCGTCGAGCAGCAGCATCGCGGGCCGCCCCATCAGCGCACGACCGATCGACAGCATCTGGCGCTCGCCCCCCGACAGCGAGGAGGCCTGCAGCTTGCGGTGCTCCTCCAGCCGCGGGAACAGCTGGAACACCTCCCGAAGCGCCTTCGCCCGATCCGCGCGGTCTCGCCGCCAGAGCGAGCCGAGGCGCAGG
>JBKPDA010000027.1:0-14611 GCA_046727635.1 Actinomycetota bacterium
CCGTAGACGTGCGCCGGCAGCGCCGGTGAGCGCCCGAGTGTGAGTTCCTGTTCCAGGTGCTCCAGTCAGCGCAAGCTGACTGCCTGGAATAGGAACATCACAGTCGGGCGCTAAAGCAGCGCTAGAGCGACGGCTTGTCCGACTGATCGTCGGCGCGCATCTCTGCGGCCAACCCCGGACGCGGCAGCGGGCGCGGGCCCTCCGACGGCTTCCGCTTCGGCTCCACCTCCGCCGGCTCCTCCGCCGACGGCGGCCGCACGGGCTCTTCGGGGCCGAAGACGTCCGTCTCGGTCTTGCCGTCGAGCAGGTCGATGAACTGCTCGCGCTCGATCGTCTCGCGACGCATCAGGATGTCGGACACGTAGTCGAGCTGCTGCCGGTGGTTCAAGAGGATGTCGCGGGCCACCTGGTGGGCCTCCTCGACGATGCGGCGGATCTCGTCGTCGATCTCGCGGGCCACGTCGTCGGAGTAGTCGGGCTCGGCGCTGAACTCGCGGCCGAGGAACGGCTGCCCATGATCGTGGCCGAACACGCGCGGGCCGAGCTTCTCGGACATCCCGAAGCGCATGACCATCTGCTTCGCGGTGGCCGTGACCTTCTCGAGGTCGTTGGACGCGCCGGTGGTGACCTCACCGAAGACGATCTCCTCCGCCGCGCGTCCGCCGAGCGTCATCGCCATCGTGTCGTTCAGCTCCGCGCGCGTGGTGAGGAACTTGTCCTCGGTGGGCAGCGAGATCGTGTAGCCGAGCGCCTGGCCGCGCGAGATCACGGAGATCTTGTGCACCGGGTCGGTGTTCTTCAGGAAGTGGGCGACGAGCGCGTGGCCCATCTCGTGGAAAGCGGTGATCTTGCGCTCGTTCTCCGACATGACGCGGGTCTTCTTCTCGGGCCCCGCGATCACGCGCATGATGCCCTCTTCGAGGTGCTGGTGATCGATCTCGCGATGGCCCGAGCGCGCCGCCAGCAGGGCGGCCTCGTTCACGAGGTTGGAGAGGTCGGCGCCGGTGAAGCCCGGAGTCTGTGCGGCGAGATTGTCGAGGTCGATCGACTTGGCGAGGGGCTTGCCGCGGGTGTGGACCTCGAGGATCTTGACGCGGCCCTTGCGGTCGGGGCGGTCGACGACGATCTGGCGGTCGAAGCGGCCCGGACGCAGCAACGCCGGGTCGAGGATGTCCGGGCGGTTGGTGGCCGCGATGAGGATGATGTTGTCCTTCATCTCGAAGCCGTCCATCTCGACGAGCAGCTGGTTCAGCGTCTGCTCGCGCTCGTCGTGACCGCCGCCGAGACCGGCGCCGCGATGGCGGCCGACCGCGTCGATCTCGTCCATGAAGATGATGCACGGCGAGTTCTGCTTGGCCTGCTCGAACAGGTCGCGCACGCGCGAGGCGCCCACGCCGACGAACATCTCGACGAAGTCCGAGCCGGAGATCGAGAAGAACGGCACTCCGGCCTCGCCAGCGACCGCGCGGGCGAGAAGAGTCTTACCGGTGCCAGGCGGCCCGTAGAGCAGGACGCCCTTGGGGATGCGCGCTCCAAGCGCCTGGAACTTCTTCGGGTTCTCCAGGAACTCCTTGATCTCGTGTAATTCCTCGACCGCCTCGTCGACCCCCGCCACGTCGCGGAAGGTGATCTTCGGCGAGTCCACCGACATCCGTTTCGCGCGCGACTTGCCGAAGGACATGACCTTCGAGCCGCCGCCCTGCATCTGATTGATGATGAAGAGCCAGAAGAGCAGGAAGATCACGAACGGCAGCACGTACGTGAGCACCGACAGCCAGCCCGATCCCCCCTTGCCCTTCACGTCGATCGGGACGTTGTGCGTCCGCAGGGTGTTGATCAGGTTCTGCTCGGTGAAGTCCGGATATGCGGTGGTGTACTTCTTGTTGTAGGTGGGAGCCGTCGGGATCGGGGTGACATTGATCGTGTTGTCCTTCGTATTGATCGTCACCGACCGGATCTGGTCCTTCTCGACCTGAGCCAGGAAGCCGGAGTAGACAGGGGCCTTCCCGTGGTTGCCGGGGCTGATCAGCTTCTGCGCGAAGAAGGCCAGCACCACCACGATGAGGATTGGGAAGGCGGCGCTTTTGAAGAAACGACTCACGGCTCGTGTGGGTTAGTCGGCCAGGACCGCTCCTGGATTAAGCCCAGAGGGGCAAGCGTAGCAGGGGTACTTTGCTGTTCCTGCGGGTTCCAGACCCCCTTCGGCCTGGCGGTTTGACGGCTGCAACACCCTACGGTGGCGACACTAGCTCGGATCAGCCAACACCGCCACATACGGCAGGTTGCGGAACCGCTCCGCGTGGTCGAGCCCGTAGCCGATGGCGAATCGGTTGGGGATCTCGAATCCGACGTAGCGGATCGGCAGGTCCACCTTGCGCCGCTCCGGCTTGGTGAGCAGCGCGCAGACCTCGAGCGACTTCGGGTTGCGAGCCTTCAGCGTGCGCAACAGGTAAGAGAGCGTGAGGCCGGAGTCGACGATGTCCTCGACGATCAGCACCTCGCGGCCCTCGATCGGGATGTCGAGGTCCTTGAGGATGCGGACGACGCCCGAGGAGTCGGTCGAGGAGCCATAGGAGGCGACCGCCATGAAGTCCACCTCGCACGGCACGCTGATCCCGCGCATGAGATCGGAGAGGAAGAACACGGCGCCCTTGAGGACCCCGACCAGGAGCAGGTCGCGGTCGGCATAGTCGGCCGAGATCTGCTCGCCGAGCTCTCGGACGCGCGCGATGAGCTCGTCCGCCTGGACGAGGATGTCGCCGATGTCCGCGTCGCTCATGAGCGGGGCAGGTTAGTCCGAGTCGCCGACAGGCTCACGACATCCTCTGCGTCGGGCGGCGCCTTGAAGCGCTCGCCGACCGCGACCCCCGCGACCCATACGATCTCGCCCTCGGACTCGACGACCGGAAGCAAGTGGCGCAGCGCGCGCGGGACCTTGCGATCGGTGAAGAGGTCCTGGAGCGACTTGGTGCCGCCGAGACCCGCGGGGCGCATGCGATCGCCCTCGCGCCAGGCGCGGACCGTGAGGATCGGCGCGATCTCAGCCCCCAGCACGTGGGCTTCGCCACCGGAGCCGAGCACGGCTTCCACCTCCCAGTTGCCAAAGCGCGCCGCGCCGGGGACGGTCAGGTGCACCGGCTCGGGCGCCGGAGCGTCCGGGTGGCGCGTGAAGCGGAGCGTGCCGTACTCCGCAACCGCACGGAGGCCGCCGCCGAGGTCGAGGCTGGCGCTTCCGCCGCGCTCGCCAAGCCGGAGGATCGCGTCGCAGTCGGCGCGTGACAGGGAATGCAAGCCGGGAGAACCGCGCTCAGCCAGCCGCCGCAGCACGAGCCGAGCGAGACCTCGCGGGAGGGCCCGCAGCTCGGCCATCTCCTGGGCCTGCGTTCCGAGTCGCACCAGCACCTCGTCCACGGCGCGCTCGAGCACCTCGCTCTCGTCCGCCAGCACTCGGCTGGTCTCCACGATCGTGTGCTCGGCGGCGGGGTTCAGGTCGCGCAGCACAGGGATCACTTCTTTACGCACGCGCGCGCGCGCGAAGCGCGGATCAACGTTCGACCGGTCCTCCACCCACTCGAGCCCTCGGCCGCCGCAGTAGGCGCGCGTCTCCTCCCGCGTGACCTCGAGCAGCGGGCGCACCAGCCGACCGCGCCTCGCGGGCATGCCAAGCAGGGCGCGCCGCCCCGGGGAGACCGCGAGCCGGTAGAGCACTGTCTCGGCCTGGTCGCTGGCGGTGTGGCCCGTCGCGTACAGGCCGTCGCCTGCGTGGCGCTCGGCAAGCGCGTAGCGAAGCTCGCGCGCCTCGGCCTGCAGGTTGCCGAGTCCCGGCAGCGACACGCGCTCCACGAGCAGCGGCACCTCCAAGCGCTCGCACAGCCGGCGGCAGAAGTCGGCGTCGGAGTCGGACTCGGGCCGCAGCCCGTAGTTGGCGTGCAGCGCGGAGACCCGCGCGCCCAGGCGGACGGCCACGTCCACGAGGCAGACCGAGTCGGCGCCGCCCGACAACAGTACGAGCAGCGGCTGGTCCTCCCGGATCAGCCCGCTCGCGCCCGCCGCGTCGAGGGCTCGCTCCGTCATCGTCACTCCCGCGAGTAGGCCCGGCAGAGCTCGCGCGGCTCGTCGAAGCCCTTGAGCTTCACGGTCCCGATGTCCTCGAAGGCGAGGTGCTCGCTGTCCTTTACCGCCTCCACCACGGAGTCGGTGACCAGCACCTCGCCGCCGCGCGCCCTGGCCACCACGCGCGAGGCCAGGTTCACGTCGCGCCCGAAGTAGTCGCCGTCGCGGTAGATCACCGGGCCCTGGTGGATGCCGATACGCGGCGCCGGGCGCTCGTCGAACAGCCGCTGGAAGCCCACCGCCCAGTCCACCAGCGCGTGCACGTCCTGGCCGACGATCATCACCTCGTCGCCGATCGTCTTCACCACGCGCGCGTCGTCGGGAAGCGTCTCGATGACCGCCTCGATGAAGCGCTCGATGAACGACAGCGCCTCCTCCTCCCCCTCCTCCTCGGTGAAGCGCGTGTAGCCGGCGAGATCGCAGAAGGCGAGCACCACCCGCACGCGGCCGAGCTCGGAGTCACTCTCCCCGAGGTCCATCTCCATGTGGCCCACCACGTCCTGCTCCACGAAGTGCTGGAGGAAGCGGCGATGGATGAAGTCCATGATCGGAGAGGCGAGCGGGAGCAGGTCGCGCGCGAGGTGCTCCATCTCCTCGGCCATCTGGAGGCCGGGCACTCCCTCGCGCATCAGCGGCTCGTGCACGTAGATGTGGAAGAGGCGCGTCTCGGCGTCGGCGATCTGCGACAGCGTCTGGCCATACACGCGCGTGAGCTGCAGGAAGGCGACGAGCGGGAAGCCCGCCTCGAGCACCGAGGCCACGTAGTGCAGGGCTTGCACGTCCTCGTCCGAGAGCGTCTCCTCATCGCGGCGCGGCAGCCCGATCGTGGTCCAGATCCGCTGGATCAGCGCCGGCTCGAGCCCGGTCTCCTTGGCGGCGTCCTCGACCGAGTGGCGGCTCGCGGGCGCCGGGAAGAGGTCCTCCACGAAGCCGTAGGCAAGCCGGCCCTCGGCGGCGGCTTGGCGGATGGCGGCCAGGCTGTGGCCGCGCGCCCGCAGGCGGGCGACGATGCGCGCGTGGGCGGTGGCCGCGGGCGTCCAGTCCCCCTCGCCGTTCTCCACCTCGGGGATCACCCCGGACTTGGCCCAGCGCTTGAGCGTGGCGGTGGTGACGCCGGCGAGCTCCGCGGCCTGGGCAAGGGTCAGGCGATCGTTGTCGCTCATCGGCCCTTGAAGCTAACAACGGCGGGACCGATAAGGATTAGGTCCCGCCGTTTCGCGGGCTTATCGTCCCGCGTCGTCGGCCGGCGACGCCTTCGAGCGCCTTGCGGTGGCAGCCGGTGCCTCCACTATCCGGCCTGCTGCCAATTCCAAGGACCGAAGTCTCCCGCCGCCCAGCAGGGCCGTCAATACCTCAAAGCAACTGAGGAAACCCAAGCGGGGCAGGCGCTCCGCGCACTTTGCGAGGCGGCGGTTACAGTTCGCCCACCGAGCATGGGGGAGGAACAGTGAACTACTTCGTCACCGGCGCTACGGGCTTCATCGGGCGCAATCTGGTCGAGGAGCTCTTGAAGCGCGAGGGCACCGTCTACGTGCTCGTCCGCGAAGGATCGCGCGGGCGGATCGACGAGCTGATTCGGCGCTGGAACGCGAACGACCGCGTCGTGCCCGTGCCCGGCGATCTCTCGAAGCCCGCGCTCGGCGTGGAGGGCTTCGGCGAGAAGATCGACCACTTCTTCCACCTCGCCGCGGTCTACGACATGGAGGCCGATGCGGAGGCGAGCCATAAGGCGAACGTGGAAGGCACGCGCCACGCGATCGACTTCGCGAACTCGATCGACGTCGGCCGCTTCCACCACACCAGCTCGATCGCCGTTGCCGGCAAGTTCAGGGGCCTCTTCCGCGAGGACATGTTCGACGAGGGCCAGCCGCTGCCCCACCACTACCACGCGACGAAGTTCGAGTCCGAGAAGCTCGTCCGCGAGGAGGCGAGGGCCCCGCTGCGGATCTACCGCCCCGGGATCGTGATCGGTCACTCCGAGACCGGCGAGATGGACAAGATCGACGGCCCCTACTACTTCTTCAAGCTCATCCAGAAGCTGAGGCACGCGCTGCCGGAGTGGTTCCCGCTGGCCGGCCCCGAGGGCAAGAAGGCGAACATCGTGCCGGTCGACTTCGTGGCCAAGGCGATGGACCACATCGCCCACATGGACGACAGCGACCTCTACGGCAACACCTTCCACCTCGTGGATCCCAAGCCGCTGTCGGTGGGCCAATCGTTGAACGAGTTCGCCAAGGCTGCACACGCCCCGCGCTTCGCGATGCGCGTGGACGCCAACCTCACCAACATCGTGCCGCCGCAGCTGGCCAAGGGGCTCATGCAGATCCCCACCGTGCGGGCGATCCGCAACTCGATCTTGGACGACATCCAGATTCCGCCCAGCGTGCTCGAGCACCGCGACTTCGACGCGGACTTCGACGCGCGGGACACGCAGCGCGCGCTCACGGGCACCGGCATCGCGGTGCCGCCGCTCTCCTCGTACGCGACGAAGGTCTGGGACTACTGGGAGCGCAACCTCGATCCCGACCTGTTCCGGGAGCGCAGCCTCTCGAGCGTGGTTAAGGACAAGCGCATCCTCGTAACCGGCGCCTCCAGCGGCATCGGCCGCGAGGTGGCGCTGAAGATCGGCGAGGCCGGCGGGACGGTGCTGCTGGTAGCTCGCACGCGCGAGAAGCTCGAGGAGCTGAGAAACGACGTGGAGGAGGCCGGCGGCATCGCCTACGTGCACCCCGCGGATCTCTCGGACATGGAAGACATCGAACGCGTGGCCGACGAGATCGTCGAGCAGCACGGCGGCGTGGACGTGCTCATCAACAACGCCGGTCGCTCCATTCGCCGCTCCGTGGCTGCGTCCTACGACCGCTTCCACGACTACGAGCGCACCATGAAGCTCAACTACTTCGGGGCGGTGAAGTTGATCCTCAAACTGCTGCCCGGGATGCGGGAGCGGAAGAGCGGCCACATCATCAACGTGTCGAGCATCGGAGTGCAGACGAACACACCGCGCTTCTCGGCCTACGTGGCGTCGAAGGCGGCGCTCGACGCGTTCTCACGCTGCGTGGCGCCCGAGGTGGTGGGCGACGGCGTGAACATCACCACGGTCTACATGCCGCTGGTGCGCACCCCGATGATCGCGCCCACGAACATCTACGCGGCCTTCCCTACGCTCTCACCCGACGAGGCCGCCCAGCTCGTCACCGACGCGATCCTCGACAAGCCGAAGCGCGTTGCCACCCGGCTCGGCACCTTCGGCGAGATCCTCTACGCGGTCTCCCCGAAGTCTGTCGACCACATCATGAACACCGCCTACAACATCTTCCCGGACTCGAAGGCGGCTAAGGGAGACGGCGACGGCGACGGGGCCAAGAAGGAAGAGCAAATGTCGACCGAGGCCGTCGCGATGGCGTATTTGATGCGGGGCGTGCACTTCTAGTGCTCGGTGCTCGGTGCTCGGTGCTCGGACCATCTGTTCTCCGAGCTCCGAGCTCCTACACAACCAGATGCGGATACTCCGCCTCGAGCATGTCGCGATAGCGCTGAAACACCGGCTTCGTAATCGGAATAAGCGCTAGGGCCTTCTTCACGTTGCCGGAGGTCTTGATCCGGCGGCGGGCCATCGCCATCGCGATGTTCTCCTTGCCCTGGAAGTAGCGGTTGGCGATCTCGGAGTCCATGGTCATCTCCACCTCGGGCTCCCAGTCGACGTCGTCCGACCACTCCCAGCGAAGGTTGTTCCCGTCCTCGTTCGACTCGGCGTAGGTGATGTTCACGGCCATGTCCACGTCCGGGAACTCGAAGCGCTGCGGCGTGCGCGCGTCGCGAAGCTTCGGGCCCATGTCGGCGTCGGTGCTCATGATCGTGAACACCTTGTCGATGACCTCGCGGAACTCAGCTGAGGACTTGAAGCTCATCTCCCTCGTGAGAAAGCTACCCGCTACCGGGGGTTTTCGCTCACAGGAAGGCAGACCCCCGCGCCACGAGGTTGTCGTAGACCTTCGATTGGATCGTCTCGCGGATCTGCTCGGACAGCTCGAACACGAAGCTGCGGTCCTCGGCGGCCTCGGGCCCGTAGTGGGCCGTAGGGATCGCCTCGCAGAACTCGATTCGCCACTTCGACGGCAGCGGCACCACGCCGAGCGGCCCAAGGGCCGGGAACGTGGGCGTGATGGGGAAGTACGGCGCGCCGATGAGCCGCGCCAGGAGCGGCGCGTCGGCCACCTTCGGGTAGATCTCCTCGCTGCCCACCACGGCAACGGGCACGATCGGCGCGCCCGTGCGAAGCGCGAGCTCCACGAAGCCGCCGCGGCCGAAGCGCTGCAGTCGGTAGCGCCGGCTGAAGCCCTTGCCGGCGCCCTTCACGCCCTCCGGGAAGACGGCCACGAGCTCGTCCTGCTCGAGCAGCCGCAGCGCGTTGTAGGGCGAGGCGACCACGCCGCCGAGCTTGCGCATCGCAACCGACACCCACGGCAGCGAGAACGCCCAGTCGAGCACGAGGAAACGCGGGTAACGCGGCAGCGGGTGCTCGCGCAGCATCGCCACCGACATCATCGTGGCGTCCCACGGCATCACGCCCGCGTGGTTGGCCACCATCAGCGCCCGGCCGTGGCTCGGCACGTTGCGCGCGCCGATCGCCTGGACCCGCCACCAGCGGTCGTACAGGAGCTCGAGGAAGGGCAGCAGCGAGTCGGCGAACTCCTCGTCGAAGCCCCACTCGTCCTCCTTGTAGTCGCCGGCGAGCCGGTGCAGGAGACGGTCGAGTGCGTCGCGCAGGTCGCGCGGGAGGGCGCCCGCCGCCTCCGCGAGCGACTGGGGCAGATCGGCGCCCGCGTCGAGCGAGGCGCGCAGCCGGCGCAGGAACGAGATCGTGGGCCCGATCGGGAAGGCGCCGGGGTACGTTTGCTCGTGGGGACGAGATACCTGCTCGGCGCGCGGTGGCCGGGCCGCCTCGCCGCCGCGAGACCGCGCGCCGGTGACCTCGCTCTGCCCCACGCGCGTGCTCATCGGGTCACCAGGTCCCGGACCGTGGGCAGCAGGCGCTTGCCACGCTGGGCCCGGATGTAGTCGCCCACCGCCTCGGCGGTGGTGAGGCGCGGCTCGTAGCCCACCTCCTCCACCAGGCGCGTGATGTCCACCGCGCGGCCATATCGCAAGAGCCGCCGGAAATCGTCGGAAAGTGCCTCCATCCCCACGCGTCGTGCCGCGTCCGCCGCCAGGCCGAAGAACGGCGGGAGCAGCGGCGCGGTGGGCTTTGCCGCCATGCGCACCAGCTTGGTAAGCCCGATCGTGCCCGGCGCCGCCACGTTCACCGGACCGCGCACCGGGTTCTTGATCGCGGCCACGAGCGCCTCGATCGCGTCGAGCTCGTGGACGAACTGCAGGCGCGGGTCGAAGCCCATGTACGTGGGCACGACGGGCATGGACAGGTAGCGCGTCACCTGGCTGTCCAGCGATGGGCCCACCGACGGCTGGTAGCGCAGCATCGTGCAGACGATTCGCGGGTGCCGGCGCGAGAACGTGTCGAAGTAGTTCTCGATCTCCGCCACGTCGCGCTGGAAGCGGCTCCGCAGCGGATAGAGGCGCGCCATCTCCTCGGTGTAGAACTGGGGCGCCGACGGCTCGGCGCCATATACGCCGGCGGAGCCGCGCACGACGATCGAGCGCAGGGTCTCGGCCTTCTCGCAGGCGGCCAGCAGCTGTAGCGAGCCGATCACGTTGATGTCGTGGGCCGAGCGCGCCGACATGCCCGGTCCCGGGCGGCGCACGATCTTGTTGTGCACCACCGTGTCGACCCGCGCCTGCGGCAGGAGCTTTCCGATCAGCGGGTTGCGGATGTCGGCCTCGATGAAGTCGGTGCGCTCGAGCCGGGCGCGCGGCGGCCGGTCGTCGACGCCCGCGATGTACTCGACGTCGGGGTCGGACTCGAGCCGGCGCGCCAGCTCGGTGCCCAGGAAGCTGCCGACCCCGGTGATCAGAACCCGTTTCGGCTGCATCAGCTCGCCTTCTTGGGCCTGGGCTTCGCCGCAGTGCGCTTCGCGGGGGCGCGCTTCGCGGCCGCGCGCTTCGCCGGCAGCCGGTCCTCGATTGCCTCGAGTCGCCGAGATATCGCCCGAAGCTCCGTCCGCAGCGCCTTGATGTCCTCATGGGTGACCGGGCGTCGCTCCTCGATCGCGCCGCGCACGCCGCGGACGATCTCGTCCACCGCCTCCTGCGCGCGCTCGCGGGTGAGCTGCGCCGAGCCCACGGTCGCCTGGATCGTGCGCTCCACCGCGTCCCGCACGGCGTCGGGCACCTGCTGCCTCGGCCTCTTGGCCATCGCGCCCGCAGTCTGGCATATCGTCTTGGCCTTGACGGAACCCACGCCGATCCACCTGAAGCCGCAGACCGAGCTGGCCGAGCGG
The DNA here is from genome assembly GCA_046727635.1 of Actinomycetota bacterium. Lineage (GTDB taxonomy): Bacteria > Actinomycetota > Thermoleophilia > Solirubrobacterales > Thermoleophilaceae > JAICJR01. The sequence continues at coordinate 10,512 of JBKPDA010000027.1, forward strand.
GTACTCCTTCCGGGCGATCCTCACCGGGCGCTGGCGGTGGCCCAGGCGGTGCTCGACTCGCCTCGGATGTTCAACCACCACCGCGGCCTCTGGGGCTACACCGGGCGGGCCGAGGACGGCGAGCTGCTCACCGTCCAGGCCACCGGCATGGGCGGGCCGAGCGCCGCGATCGTGGTGCAGGAGCTGATCATGCTGGGCGTCCGCTCGTTCATCCGGATCGGCACCTGCGGGGGCCTCGATCCCGAGCTCGAGATCGGCCAGTTGGTGACGGCCGACCGGGCGCTCCCGGACGACGGGGCCAGCGCGGCGTTGGGCGCCACGGACTGGGTGGCACCGGACGGCGCTCTCACCGACGCGCTGGTGGCCGCCGGCGGCGGGCCTCGGGTCGGGGCCGTGTCCACGGACCTCTTCTACGACCGCCGGCCCGACCGCAGCGGACTCTGGCGCGAGCGCGGCGCCGCCGTCGTGGAGATGGAGGCAGCGGCCCTGTTCCAGCTCGCGCTGCTCCACGACCTGGCGGCGGCCTGCGTGCTCGGGGTCACCGACGTGCTGGGCGCCGACGACGCCCGCACGCGCATCGGTCAGGACGAGCTCGGAGAGCTGGGAGTGAAGCTGGGCGAGGTCGGCGCGGCCGCGCTGGCCAGCGTGGGTGCCGCTACTCGCTGACGGTGAGGCGCTCTTGCGCCCGCGGCACCGGCTCGCCGGGCGGAGCCACCGCGTCGCGCAGCGCCGCGAGGTCGCGGGCGATCTCGTCGAGGCGCTGCCCCACCGAGTCGTCGGCCGACTTCTCGTCCAGGCGCGTGTCCAGGGACTGGAGCCGCTCCTCGAGGCGGTCGAGCGCGTCCTCGATGCCCTCCAGGCGCTGGGATACGGAGCGCAGCCGGCGCGTGACCCGCTCCACGTCAGCGGAGGAGGGAATCCCGAGGGCGCCCATCGCGGCCTCCTGGGCATGAGCGGCCTTCTCGCGCGCATCGAGTGCCCGCGTGAGCGCGGAGTTCACCATCGGGTTCGAGATGAGCTCCTCCACAATCTTGCCGATCGCCTCTTCGCCCTGCCGGGAGAGCCTGTCCTTGAGGCCCTCGTCGCGCGCTTCCTCGGTCACGAGCGGAGCGTAGCGGAATTCCGGCTCGCCCCAGCGGAATGCGTCTGTAACGAGGTAATTCTAACCCTCAACTTGAGCCTTATCCCACGATACGCGGATTCCAAAGCGGGTAGAACTCACCCAGATCTTGGCGGGGGGAGACTTGCGGGCACTGAAGGGTGAGGTCGAATCGGCCGATAGAACCGTTCAGCTCCCATGCGTCGAGCCATTGCCTCGGGGCTACAGAGCATAGGAACGGTTCCCAGTTGCAGAGCCTAATCACAGTCAATGACGTGCGCTCCGCCGTCGGCGGGTCTGATAGCTTGCGCGCACGTATCGGCGGCTCCGCTCGGGGGCTGGCGGGAATGCGCCTGTGGGGCTTGGGAGGAGAGATCAGTCAAGGATGAGGAAACGCGTCCTCTACATCCTGATTGCCGGCACGCTGGCCATCGCGCTGGCGACTGCCGTCACGCTCCCAAGCGCCTCTGCTGATCTGGTGACGGTCAACGTCACGCTCTCGAACGGCACGACGGTGCCCGTGCAGGTGGACGTCCCACCGGGCACGCCGATCGAGGACGTCCACGTCCCCACGGTCACGACCCCGACTGCGCCCGTCCCCACGGTGCCCGGCAGCGGCACCACCGGCGGTGGCGGCAACACGGGCAGCGGCAACAGCGGTAGCGGCAGCGGGACCACCGGCAGCGGCAGCACCGGCAACAGCGGGAGCGGCTCGAGCGGCAGCGGCAGTGGCAGCGGCAGCTCGTCGCAGCCGAACAGCACCACCACTTCGCCGACCACCACCAACCCGACCTCGACGAATGGCAGTCAGCAGAAGAGCTCGAAGAAGGGCAAGCAGAACCTGAGCCTCAAGGTCAACTTGAAGCCTGACAAGAACGCCCAGACCGACAACTCCTCCAAGCAGCTCTACCAGAACAACGGCACCCCGGCCCCGTCCAACCCCACCTTCATGGATGCCCTGCCCGGACCGGCCAAGGTCACGAGCGTCCCGAACTTCGTGATCCAGCAGTTCCACGTGCCGCTGTTCCTGCTGCCGATCTACCAGGCCGCGGGAATCCAGTACGGCGTTCGCTGGGAGGTGCTCGCGGCGATCAACGAGATCGAGACCGACTACGGTCGCAACCTCAACGTGTCCTCAGCCGGCGCGGTGGGCTGGATGCAGTTCCTGCCCTCCACGTGGAAGACCTGGGGCGTGGACGGCAACCACGACGGCCGCAAGGACCCCTACAACCCGGTCGACGCCATCTTCTCCGCCGCGCGCTACCTGAAGGCGGCCGGCGCGGGCAAGGACCTGAACCGCGCGATCTTCGCCTACAACCACGCCGGCTGGTACGTGGACTCGGTGATGCTGCGGGCCCGCCTGATCGCCGGCGTGCCGGCCGACGTGATCGGCTCGCTCAGCGGTCTCACCGAGGGCCGCTTCCCGGTGTACGCGCACGCTCGCTACGCCGACGACATGTCGGTGGCCAAGGCCTCGAAGAAGGTCAAGGTCAACCAGAACGCCGCTCAGCTGATCGAGTCGAGCGCCAAGCGCAAGGGCATCAACATCTTCGCCAAGAGCGGCGCCCCCGTGATCGCCGTGCAGGACGGCGTGATCAAGAAGATGGGCAACTCGAAGAAGCTCGGCCGCTTCATCGTCCTCCAGGACGCGTACGGCAACCAGTACACGTACTCCGGGCTCGGCGAGCTCTCGCACGTGTACCCCGTGCCGAAGACCAGCCTCCAGAGCGGCAAGACGGTCGCCAAGGCGCTGACCGCGAACGCCGCGGCGAAGCCGGCTGCCGCCGAGAAGCTGCCGAAGCCCACCCAGCCGGCCACCGCCGGGCTCCAGAAGCCCACCGCCGCGGCCACCAGCAGCGCAACGAAGAAGGTGGCCACGAAGAAGCTCAAGGTGCAGACCAAGAAGGTGCAGACCGTCGCTCAGACGGCGCCTGCCACCAAGGAGCGCCTGTTCGCGCACCCGACCCGTCCCGCCTCGAAGTCCGCCGGCGGCCTCGAGCAGATCTTCAACAACCAGGCCACCAAGGCCGGCTTCTCCACCTTCCAGAACTACTTCTCGAAGGCGCTCGGGCTTAACGCGAAGAACGCGCGCTTCAAGCGGCTGCGCGTCGGCGCCCACGTGGTCAGCGGCACGATCCTCGGCCGCATCGGCCAGGAGAACGCGACCCAGGCGCCGCACGTGTTCTTCCAGATCCGGCCCACCGGCAAGGGCGCCCCGCTGATCGACCCGAAGCCGATCCTCGACGGCTGGAAGCTGCTCGAGGCCACGGCCATCTACCGCGCCTCCGGCAAGAACGCCCTGTACTCGAAGAACGGCTCGAACCTCTCGATCGGCCAGGTGCTGCTCCTGCCGAAGCCGATGCTCGAGCAGCGGGTGCTGAACGACGCGCGCATCTCGGTCTATCCGTGCGGCCGCGACGACATCAAGACCGGCCAGATCGACCGCCGCGTGCTGGCCACCCTCGAGTACCTGGCCGACTCCGGGCTCGATCCCACGGTGTCGGCGCTCAAGTGCGGCCACAGCTACTACACGTCGTCCGGGAACGTGTCCGAGCACTCCTCGGGCAACGCCGTCGACATCTCCGAGATCAATGGCATCCCGATCGCCGGCCACCAGGATCCTGGTGGGATCACCGAGATCACCGTGCGGCGCTTGATGCTCCTGCAGGGCACGATGCTGCCGCACCAGATCATCTCGCTGCTCGATCTGGGCGGGAACACGATGGCGCTGCCCGACCACTGGGACCACATCCACTTGGGCTTCCACCCGCTCTTCGGCACCAACGCCAAGGCGGGCAAGGAGGCGCTGACGGTGCTCAAGCCCGGCCAGTGGAACAACCTCATCGACCGGCTGAAGCAGATCCAGAACCCGATCGTGCCGACCGACGCGTCGAAGTACTCGATTCCGGACACGTCGACGAGCGGCAAGCGCGCCGCCGGCAGCGGCGACTAGCACGTCCAGCTTCGGCTTCGTCCAGTTCGAGTTTGGGTTCCTCCTAGG
>JBKPDA010000028.1:0-5368 GCA_046727635.1 Actinomycetota bacterium
CTTCTGACCGAAGATGGCACCCCGAAAGCGAGAAGGGCTGCGGGCTCACTGAGCGCAACACCCAGCCTACCACCTTTCCCGACCCCGAAGGTCGGAATTGCGCCGGGCCGTCGTCAGCTTGAGGCAGTGCTGGTACACCTGACCGGTGTCCCCGCTGCCCTTCACCCACCCGGGCGCGCGGGTTGCCTTTGACGGGGTGTTGGTCATCTTCGTCGTGCTGGAATTGCGCGTCCGGGCGCGCAGCCTCCGCAACCCTGGAGGTTCCCGGTTGGATCGGGGCAGCCTGCGCTTCCTACACGCCTGTGTCGTTGTGGGGCTGCTGGGCGGGTTCCTGTTGGCCGCGCGCGTGCACGGGGCCGCGATCCGCGACGCACGCTGGCCGATCTTCGTGGTCGGCTTGGTCCTCATGGTGGCCGGGATTGCGCTCCGCCAGTGGGCGGTCGCGGTGCTCGGCCGCTTCTTCACGGTCGATGTCCGGGTGCACCCCGACCAGGCCGTCGTCGAGGCGGGCCCGTACCGATGGGTGCGCCATCCCGCCTATACGGGGCTGGTCGTCCTGTTCGTGGGGATCGGGCTGGCGCTGGGCAACTGGGCGGCGCTGGCGGTGCTGATCGTGGTGCCGACGCTCGGGCTGGTCGTTCGCATCCGCGTGGAGGAACGCGCGCTTCTCGATGGTCTCGGCGAGCCCTACCGCCGCTCCGCCGCGAGCCGCCCCCGCCTCATTCCAGGCGTCTGGTGAAGGAACTGCGACCCTCGCGCGCGTAACTTGCTTGAGTTCCCGCCGGGATGTGGAGGGGGAGCCTTTCGGGGAGGCAGTGGCGCGTCGGCGTCGCGTCGTGTGCGGTCGCGGTAGCACTCATGGCTGCGTCGGCTGCGAACGCAGCCGACCCAACCTTCAGCGCGCACGGCAGCGTGCAGCAGGTGTACGTGACGGGCCTGGCGCCGTCCGAGCAGGCGTCGCTGGTCAACGGCTCCGGCAAGACGGTCGCCACCCAGCAGGCCGACTCGCTGGGCGGCCTGCTGTTCCGCAATGTCTCGCCGGGCGGCGGATACCGCGTCTCGGCAGGCGGGGCGACATCGGGTCCGCTGACGGTGCTCTCGACCCAGTCGGCCCCGCCGAGTACCGCCGTCTACAACCAGTCGATCCCCTCGCGCGGCTACGGCTATCTGAACACCCGCGATGGCACCCAGCTCGCGATCGACGTGCACCCGCCGCAGGACGTGGCGAACGTGCTGCCCGTGGGCAGCCAACTCCCGCAGGTCGGCAACGGGCCCTATCCCACCCTGATCGAGTACTCGGGGTACGGGTACGCGGACCCGGCGGGTCCGCAGAACGGCATCGCGATCCTCGCCAACCTGATGGGTTTCGCGGTTGTCGACGTGAACATGCGCGGCACCGGCTGCTCGGGCGGCGCCTTCGACTTCTTCGAGCCGCTCCAGAGCCTCGACGGCTACGACGTGATCGAGACGATCGCGCGCCAGCCGTGGGTCCTGCATCACAAGGTCGGGATGATGGGTATCTCCTACGGCGGGATCAGCCAGCTGTTCACCGCGCAGACCCAGCCCCCGAGCCTGGCCGCCATCTCCCCGCTGTCGGTGATCGACGCTACGCAGACCACCCTCTATCCGGGCGGGATCCTGAACACCGGCTTTGCGGTCAACTGGGCCCAGGAGCGAATCCACGACGCCGAGCCGGCGTCACCCACCGGCGGGCAGGCATGGGCGTACCAGCGCATCCAGCAGGGCGACCTGACCTGCAAGGACAACCAGGCCCTCCACGGCGAGGCGGTGGACCTGATGGCCAAGATCCGCGCCAACGATCACTACGTGCCGGCCGTCGCGGACCCGCTGTCGCCGATCACGTTCGTGAACAAGATCAACGTGCCGGTGTTCATGGCCTGCCAGTGGACCGACGAGCAAACGGGCGGCCACTGCCCCGACCTGGCCGAGCACTTCAGCGGCACGCGGCGCAAGTGGTTCACGTTCACCAACGGCACCCACGTGGACTCGCTCGACCCGGAGACGTTCAACCGCTGGTACGACTTCCTGGAGCTCTACGTCGCGCAGCAGTCGCCGATCCTGAACGCCGCGCTGATCCACGCTGCCGCGCCGGTGATCTACCAAGAGGCGATGGGGATCTCGGGCGTGACGATGCCGCCCGATCCGATCCAGCTGCAGCCGACGTACGCCGGGGCGCTGGCGGCGTTCGAGCAGCTGCAGCCGATCCGGGTCCTATTCGACAGCGGCGCGGGCGGCACCCAGCCAGGCCAGCCGCAGCCCGCCTTCGAGCAATCGTGGCCGAGCTTCCCGATCCCGGGCACCACGGGGCGGTCGTGGTACATGGGGTCAAACGGCGCGCTGGGCGACACGCAGCCCGCGCAGGCGGGGGCTGACTCGTTCACCTGGAACGCCCACGCTCGGCCGCTGACCGACTTCACGGGCGACCAGGCCGCGGGCTCCGGCGGCCTATGGACCGCGACCCCGCCGTATCAGTGGGCTCAGCCCCCGGCTGGCAGCGCCGTGTCGTATCTGACGAGCCCGCTGACCGCGAACACCACCGCCATCGGTGCCGGGGCCGTGCACGCCTGGGTCCGCTCCTCCACTCCGAACGTCGATCTTCAGGCGACGATCACCGAGGTCAGGCCCGACGGCAAGGAGACCTTCGTACAGAACGGCTGGGTGCGCGGCAACGAGCGCAAGCTCGACGCCGCCAAGAGCACGCCGCTCGAGCCCGTCCTGAGCCTCAGGGCATCCGATGTGTCGCCGCTGCCGTCGAACCGCTTCGTCGAGGTCACGATCCCGCTCTACTACGAGGGGCACGTCTACCGCGCCGGCTCGCGGATCCGGGTCACGATCACGGCCCCCAACGGCGACCAGCCCGTCTGGTCGTTCGGCGAGACGAACCCGGACGGCACCGCCACGGTCGCGATCGCCCACTCGAAGCAGATGCCCTCCAGCCTCCTGCTGCCGGTGGTGCCTGGCGTGAACGTCTCGACCGGATTGCCGCCGTGCCCGGGCCTCCGGGGCGAGCCGTGCCGCGATTACCAGCAGTACGCGAACCGCGCGGCGAGCCTTAGCGGTTAGGTCTCTCGACCGCTCAAATAACACTGGACAATCCGAGTCCGCTGCGGTTAGGGTGGCCTTAGCGGACTCGACCCCCTCGCGCCTAGGCGGCGCACGACCAATAGGCACGGAAGCGCTAGCAGGAGCTGGCCCAATCCTGAGAACTGCGACCGTCATGTTGTCTCGAGGCGACGTCCTCGGGGGTTACGAGATCGAGGACCTGCTCGGCACGGGCGGCATGGCGATGGTCTACCGCGCTCGGCAGCGCTCGCTCGGCGGGCGCCAGGTGGCGCTGAAGGTCCTCGCTCCCGAGCGCGTGGCCGACGAGAGCTTCCGCGAGCGCTTCCGCCGTGAGGGTGAGCACGCCGCGCGCCTCGACCATCCGCACATCGTTCCGATCTACGACGCGGGCGAAGCGGATGGCCGGCTCTACCTGGCGATGCGGCTGATCGAGGGGGTGACGCTGGCCCAGCGGATCGCCCGCGGCGCGCTCTCTCCCGGCTACACCGTGGCCCTGCTGCGTCCGGTGGCCGACGCCCTCGACCTGGCCCACTCAGAGGGCGTGGTACACCGCGACGTCAAGCCGCAGAACATCCTGCTCGACACGAGGGGTCGTGCCTACCTGGCCGACTTCGGGATCGCGAAGAGCGCCTCGAGCCTGAGCCTCACGCATACCGGCGCGTTCGTGGGCAGCATCCACTACGCATCCCCCGAGCAGATCCTCGGCGACGAGCCCACCGGCGGGAGCGACGTGTACGCGCTCGCGGCGGTGCTGTATCAGTGCCTCGCGGGGCGGGTGCCATACCCGTTCGACACCGAGGTTCGAGTGCTGGGCGCGCACGTCGCACAACCGCCTCCGACGTTCTCCGAGTCGGGGCCGCAGTCGCTGCGCGCCGTCGACCCGGTGATCGAGCGCGGCATGGCGAAGGAGCAGCGGGATCGCTATCCCAGGGCCACCGCGCTGATGGAGGCGGCGGCCACCGCGCTCGCCGGCGCGGGCGCCGAGCGCATCGAGCCTGCCGAGACCCGTGTGCGACCCGCTCGCGTCGAGCCGCGGCAAATCCGCACCACGAGTGCCGCGCCCCTGCCTCCGGTCCGGACGCGCACCGAGCCATCTCGCCCGCGACAGCGGAGGTCGATCGCTGGGCGCTTTGTCGCGTTGCTCGATGCCGCCGCGTGCCGGATCGCCGGGCTGCCGCAGACGCCCGGCGAGCGCTAAGCGCGGCTCGGCCCGAAATCGGCTCTTGCGCCGGAATCCGGGGTAATCTCGATAACGGACCCGCGACCCGATCCGTGTGATCAGCAACGGTGAGTGACCTCTCCGTATCGAGCAGCGAGACATCTCCGTCGCTTGCCGCGATCGTCCAGGACGTAGGCGGAGAGCTTCCCGGCTACCGGACTAGGACCTCGCCCGACGGGATGCTGACGGTCGCGTTCACCGACATCGAGGGCTCGACCGAGATGATGGAGAGCCTGGGGGAGGAGCCGTGGATGGAGGTGATCTTCACCCATAACCGGATGGTGCGCGACTGCGTGCAAGAGCACGGCGGCGACGTGGTGAAGTCACAGGGCGACGGCTTCATGGTCACGTTCGCCAGCGCCAGCAGGGCGCTGGACTGGGCGGTCGAGCTTCAGCGGGTGCTGTCGCGTTACAACGCGGGCGCGCCCGCCGCGGCCTTGAGCGTGCGGGTGGGATTGCACACCGGCAACATCTTCCAGGCCGACGAGGACTTCCTCGGCAAGGCCGTGGTGCTGGCCGCTCGGATCACGGGTCGCGCGCAGGGTGGCGAGATCCTGGTGTCCGCCGCCTCCAGGGAGTACACCCAGCACCTCTCGCGCTGGACCTACGGCGAGCCGATGGAGCTACAGCTGAAGGGGCTGGCCAACGTGGAGCGCGTCTACTCCCTCGACTGGTCGAGGCCCTAGGGGGATTCGGGACACGCAACCAACGGTTGCACGTCGTGCTACGATGCGCAACCAATGGTTGCTGATTCGAATGAGGAGGTCGTGATGGTTGCCGATCGCATCGAGCGAGACATCGTGGTGGACGCGCCCGTGGAGGTGGTCTGGCGGGTGGTGACGGAGCCCGACCAGATCAGTCAGTGGTTCGCCGACACCGCCGACGTCGACCTGCGCCCCGGTGGCGAGGGCACGCTCACGTGGGATGCGCGGGCGACGAGCAAGGCCGCGACCGTGAGCCTCGTGGTCGAGTCGCTCGAGCCGCCGCACAGGTTCGCCTTCCGCTGGGAGCAGACCCGGCTCGTGGAGTTCACGCTTGCCGCGGAGGGCGACGGCACGCGACTTC
>JBKPDA010000029.1:0-8025 GCA_046727635.1 Actinomycetota bacterium
CTCGTGCGCGCACTGAAGTTCGGCGGCGCGGTTCGGCTAGTGGACGCGATGGCGGCGCAGATGGCGGCCAACGCCCCGCCCGGCCTGCTCGAGGGCGTCACGCTCGTGCCGGTGCCGCTGCACCGAGCGCGCCGGCGCCGCCGCGGCTTCAACCAAGCGGAGGAGCTGGCTCATGCGCTCGGCGCGCGGAGCGGCCTGCCGGTGTCCGACTGCCTCGAGCGCCCGGCCGGCGCGGCTCGCGCGAGCCAGGTGGGCCGCGCACGGAGCGACCGCCTGACCGCGCTGGCGGGCAGCGTGCGGATGCGCCAGGGCGCCCCGGTGCCGCTGCGCGCGCTGCTCGTGGACGACGTGGTCACCACCGGCGCCACGCTGGCGGCCTGCGCGGCCGCGCTGGCGGCTGAGGGCCTTCGGGAGGTGAAGGCAATCGCTTATGCACGCACGCCTGGCCGCTAAGCCAGATTGTCCGATACTCGGGTGGTTGCGAAAACCGAGCTATCCAAGGACGCAGGGTCGAAGGCGTACGAGTAGTACGCCGAGACCCGAGGACGCAGGAGAGCGACGGTTTGCAGCCACCACCCAATCCCCAGGAAATTCGTAGAGCCGACGAGGTCGGGACGGTACGATCAACGCATAGAAGGCGACACCGAAGGAGGGCCGATGCGCATCGAGATCAAGGGGCGCAACGTGACGGTGGGGGACGAGCTTCGATCTCGGATCGAGAAGCGGTTCCTGAAGATCGCCAAGCAGGTCTCGGAGCTCGCCGAGATGGAGATCGAGCTGTCCGAGGAACGCAACCCCTCGATCGCGGACTCCCAGGTGGCCGAGGCGACGCTGCGGCTCAAGGGCGTGACCCTCCGGGCAAAGGAACGCAGCGACAACATGATCCGCTCGATCAACGAGGTCGCCGACGAGCTCACGCGCCAGGTGAAGCGCCACCGCGACAAGCGTCGCCGCCGGCGCGAGACGGCGAAGGGGGCACAAGAGCCGCGAGCCGCCTGACGGCCGGGGTGCCGGGTGTGGGGTCTCGGGTGTGGGGACCGCCGTCCGAGCCGACCTCGTGAACCACTCGATCTCCCGAGACGCACCACCTTCCAGGCCTTTCCCCACACCCGACACCCCACACCCGACACCCCGCGTTAAGCGCCTGAAAACGGGCCCCGGCGGCCCCTCTACATTGCTACCCTCGCACCGATGTCTCTACTGGACCGCGCCCTTCGCATAGGCGAAGGAAAGAAGTTCAAGCAGTTCGAGCAACAGGTCGACCGGATCAACGGTCTCGAGCCCGAGATGGAGCTCCTCGAGGACGACGAGTTCAAGGGGGAGTACGACAAGCTCAGGGAGCGGGCCGCGAACGGCGAGTCGCTCGACGACCTGCTCTTCGAGTGCTTCGCGCTCACCCGCGAGGCGGGCAAGCGCTCGCTCGGAATGCGCCACTTCGACGTCCAGCTGATCGGCGGCATGGTGCTCCACGACGGCTCCATCGCGGAGATGAAGACCGGCGAGGGCAAGACGCTCACGGCCACCCTTGCGGTGGCGCTCAACGCGCTGGCCGCCAAGGGCGTCCACCTCGTAACCGTCAACGACTACCTCGCCCGCCGCGACGCCGAGTGGATGAAGCCGATCTACGACATGCTCGGCGTCACCGTCGGCGTGCTCAACTCGGAGCAGCACGACCCCGAGATCAAGCGCGCCCAGTACGCCGCCGACGTCACCTACGGCACGAACTCCGAGTTCGGCTTCGACTACCTGCGCGACAACCTGGCGATCGACCTGGCCGACAAGGTCCAGCGCGGCTGGAGCTACGGGATCGTCGACGAGGTCGACAACATCCTGATCGACGAGGCGCGCACGCCGCTGATCATCTCCGGCCAGCCCGAGCAGGCGGCCGACCTCTATTACAAGTTCGCCCAGCTCGCCCCGCGGCTCGAGGCGGGCAAGAAGCCCGAGGGCTACGAGGCCAAGCAGAAGGACTGGGAGGCCCCGTACGACTACGAGCCCGACGAGAAGCACAAGACGATCGCGGTCACCGAGCGCGGCGTCGAGAAGTCAGAGCGCTTCCTCGGCATCGAGAACATGTACCTGGCCGAGCACGGCAACCTGGTCAACCACTTGATCCAGGCGCTGAAAGCGGAGTCGCTCTACAAGAAGGACGTCGACTACGCCGTGATCGACGGCGAGGTGAAGATCATCGACGAGTTCACCGGTCGCATCCTCGAGGGGCGGCGCTGGTCCGAGGGCCTGCACCAGGCCGTGGAGGCCAAGGAGGGGGTGGCGATCCAGGAGGAAAACCAGACGGTCGCCACGATCACCTACCAGAACTACTTCCGCCGCTACGACAAGCTCGCCGGCATGACCGGCACGGCCCTCACCGAGGCCACCGAGTTCATGAAGATCTACGAGCTCCAGGTGGTGGACATTCCCACCAACGAGCCGATGGTCCGCCGGGATCAGAACGACCAGATCTACAAGACCAAGGACGGCAAGTGGCGCGCGGTGGTCGACGAGATCGCCACCCGGAACGAGCAGCAGCAGCCGGTGCTCGTCGGCACGATCTCCGTCGAGGTGTCCGAGCTGCTCTCGGAGCGCCTGAAGGAGCGCGGGATCGCGCACACCGTGCTGAACGCGAAGCCCGAGCACGCGGCGCGCGAGGCGGAGATCGTCGCGGAGGCCGGCAGGCCGGGCGCGGTCACGATCGCGACGAACATGGCCGGCCGCGGTGTCGACATCAAGCTCGGCGGCAACGCCGAGCACCTCACGCACCAGGAGCTCACGGCGCGCGGGCTGAAGCCCGACAGCCCCGAGTGGGACAAGGCTTGGGACGAGACCTTCGCGGAGCTCGACGCCAAGGTCGACGAGGCGCGCGAGAAGGTGCTGGAGACAGGCGGCCTCTTCATCCTCGGCACGGAGCGGCACGAGTCGCGGCGGATCGACAACCAGCTTCGCGGCCGTTCGGGCCGCCAGGGCGACCCCGGTGAGTCGCGCTTCTACCTGTCCGCCGAGGACGACCTCGTGCGGCTGTTCGCGGGCGACCGCATCTACCGCATCCTCGACCGGCTCGGCCCGGTGGGCGACGAGGGCGAGGAGCAGCCCATCGAGGCGAAGATGCTGTCGCGGCAGATCGAGAACGCCCAGAAGAAGGTGGAGGAGCAGAACTTCCTCATCCGTAAGCGCGTGCTCGAGTACGACGACGTGATGAACCAGCAGCGCGAGGTCATCTACGAGTACCGGGACCGCATCCTCGAGGGCGAGGACATGTCCGACACGGCGCGCGTGCAGGTGGCCGAGGCGGTGGAGCGGCTCGTGGGCGAGTACCTGGTCGGCGACTACGTGGAGGACTGGGACTTCGACGGCCTCTTCACCCAGCTCGAGCAGATCTACCCCGTTGCGATCGCCACCGAGGATCTCGACATGGGCACGGTCGACAAGGACTCGCTCGTCCACGAGCTGCGCGAGGACGTGGTGAAGGCGTACGAGGAGCGCGAGGAGGAGCTCGGCGAGGAGCTGATGCGGGCGCTCGAGCGCTACATCCTGCTCCAGATCATCGACGAGCGCTGGCGCGAGCACCTGCACGACATGGACTACCTGCGCGAGGGCATCCATCTGCGCGGGTTCGCCCAGATCGACCCGCTCGTGGCCTACAAGAACGAGGGCTTCGAGATGTTCGGCGCGCTGATGAACTCGATTTGGGAAGAGTTCGCGCGCTACATCTTCCGCGTGGAGGTGCAGATCGAAGGCGAGAACGGCGCCGGGGCGCAGCAGCAGCAGCCGGCACCTGCATGGGGCATGGGCGGCTCCTCCACGAGCTCCACACGCAACCTGCACTACGCGGGCGGCACCGCCGAGGACCAGCCGAGCGCGCTTGCCGCCGCGGCCGCCGCGGGCGGCGCCGCCGCCGCGGGCATGGACGTGGCCTACGACGACGAGGAGGCGACGGAGCTCCTGCCGCACGTCGAGACGCGCCACGTGGACGAGCGCGACCAGATCGGCCGCAATGACCCGTGCTGGTGCGGCTCGGGCAAGAAGTACAAGAAGTGCCATGGGGCGGCGTAAGGACTGCCATGTCGCCAGTTAGCGGCGCGCCCCTCCGCGACCAGCTGAAGCTGCTCGCGGACTACCTTTGACCCGGATGCGTTAGCCGAGCGCCTCGAGGCGCTCGAGGGCCAGATGCAGGAGCCCGGCTTCTGGGACGACCAGGAGCAGGCGGCGAAGGTCTCGGCCGAGCACGCGAGCGTGCAGCGCAAGCTCGCGAGCTACCGCGAGCTCGAGTCCGAGCTCGACGACATCGAGGCGCTCGAGGAGCTGGCGGCCGAGGACGACTCGATCGCCGGCGAACTCGAGGAGCAGCGCGAGGCGTTCGCGAGCAAGCTCGCCGAGCTCGAGGAGGAGCGCCTGTTCTCGGGCCGCTACGACACCGGCGACGCGGTGGTGTCGGTCCACGCCGGGAGCGGCGGCACGGACTCCCAGGACTGGGCCGAGATGCTGCTGCGGATGGAGATGCGGTGGGCCGAGCGGCGCGGCTTCAAGGTGGAGATGGTGGAGGCGAGCCCGGGGGAGGAGGCCGGTATCAAGTCGGCCACCTTCATCGCCCACGGCGAGAACGCGTACGGGCTGTTCTCCGCCGAGAAGGGCGTGCACCGGCTGGTGCGGATCTCGCCGTTCGACGCCTCGGCGCGCCGCCACACATCGTTCGCGCTGGTGGAGGTGTCGCCGCTCGTGGACGAGGCGGTGGAGGTGGAGATCAACGACGACGACCTCCAAATCGACACCTACCGCGCGTCCGGCGCCGGCGGCCAGCACGTGAACAAGACCGACTCGGCGGTGCGGATCACGCACAAGCCCACGGGGATCGTGGTGCAGTGCCAGAACGAGCGCTCCCAGTCGTCCAACAAGGCCACGGCAATGGCGATGCTGAAGTCGCGGCTGCTGGAGCTCGAGGAGCAGAAGCGCCGCGAGGAGATCGCCCGCGAGAAGGGCGAGGCCCAGGACGTGAGCTGGGGCTCCCAGATCCGCTCCTACGTGCTGCAGCCCTACACGATGGTCAAGGACCACCGCACCAACTACGAGATGGGCGATGCCCAGCGCGTGCTCGACGGCGACCTCGACGGCTTCGTACGGGCCGAGCTGCTGCGCCGCGCGGGCATGGAGCCGGACGGGAACGGCGGCGGCTAGTGCGCTACATGGTGGTTGAGACCTTCGTAAGCGGACCGGAGCCCGTTTACGAGCGGTTCGCCGACCGCGGCCGGATGATGCCCGAGGGCCTCGTGTACGTGGACAGCTGGATCGACGAGCGCGACCGCAGGCGCTGCTTCCAGCTGATGGAGACCGACGACCCGGCGCTGTTCGACGAGTGGACGTCGAACTGGAGCGACCTCATGGAGTGCGAGATCGTGCCGGTGATCAGCTCGGCCGAGGCGGCGGCGAGATCGGCCGCTCAGGGCTAGCCCGGATCCTCGGTCGCAGCAGGCCTTTCATGTCGTCCGGGCCGGGGCGTACCACTGCAGGGTGCGCCATCAGCCTCTGGCGACCGCCGAGTTCCTGGCCGTGGACGTGGAGACCAACGGCCGCGCCGGCGAGCTCTGCGAGCTCACCGAAGTCGGCGCCGTGCTGGTGGGCGGGGGCGACCTGCACGACCGCTTCGAGTCGCTCGTACGCGTGGAACAGCCGCTCTCGCGCGGTATAGAGCGGTTCACGGGCATCACGCAGGCGATGGTCGACTCGGCGCCTGAGCCCGCCGTGGTGCTGGAAGAGCTGGCCGAGCTGGCGAACGGCCGCGTGCTGATCGCCCACAGCGCCAGCTTCGACCGGCGGGCGCTGCAGCAGGGCTTCGAGCGCGCGGGCATCGACTGGAACGACCCGCCGTGGCTGTGCACCGTGCGGCTGGCCACCCGCTTCGCGCCGCTCGCGCGCCAGAAGAAGCTGGTGCCGCTGGCGGAGTCGCTCGGCATCGAGGTGGAGGGCGCGCACCGTGCGCTCGTGGACGCCGAGACGTGCGCGCGGGTGTTCTGCGCGCTGTTCCCGCGCCTCTGCGCGCACGCGCCCACGGTTCGCGACGCCCTCGAGCTCGCCGGACCGCGCCGCCGCGCCGGTCGGCCGCCGGCGCCGCGGGTGCCGATCGAGCACCGCCCCGATCTCAGCAAGCTGCCCGACGACCCTGGCGTGTACGTGTTCCGCGATGTGCGCGGACGGCCGCTGTACGTGGGCAAGTCAGTGTCGGTACGGGCCCGTGCGCGCGCCCACTTCTGCGCGCCGGCCGGCTGGACCGAGCGCGCCGAGGTGGTGGACTACAAGCCCACGAACTCGGAGCTGGGCGCCCTCGTGCTGGAGAACCGGCTGATCAAGTCGTGGCAGCCACCCGGCAACAAGCAGCTGAAGCGCACCGACGGTTGGCTCTACCTGCGCTGCCGCCTCGACATCCCCTACCCCGTGCTGGAGGTCGGCCAGGAGCCGGCGCCGGGGCTGGCGGTGAACATCGGGCCGCTGCGCGGCAAGTCGGCGGCCGAAGAGCTGATCGGGCAGCTGGAGTCGCTCTTCAAGCTGCGCCACTGCGGGAGGCGGCTCGCGCGACGCTTCCATCCGTCGATCTACGGCCAGATGGGGCGCTGCGCTTCGCCCTGCCTCGGCGACCTCGACCCGAACGCCTACCGCCGCAAGCTCGACGAGGCGCTGGCCCTGTTCGAGGGACCGGAGGACGCGAGCACGCTGTTGCTGGAGCACCTAGAGGAGCGCATGCGCGAGGCGTCCGCCGAGCGCCGCTACGAACGCGCCGAGGTACTGCGCCGGCGACTCGAGCGGCTGGCGGACCTGCTCGGCAGGCTCGGCGGCGTGCTGCGCGCAACGCACTCGTTCCCGCGCCTGGTGCTGGCGCGCCATCCGAGCAAGCGGCGGTTCGATGCGTTCTGGGTCGTGGGCGGACGCGTGCGCGACTGGGGCCCGCTGCCGACCGTCGACGAGCTCGCCGAGCGCACGGAGAGCGTGCTCGAGGCGGCCGAACCGGGACACTCCGGCGCCGTCCCGGTCGACGAGGTGGACGAGGTGCGCATCGTCAGCTCGTGGCTGGCGGCGAACGAGGCGCACGAGCTGCCGCTCGACCCACCACCGGGTCCGGCGGCGCTCGCCGAGCTGGTGGCGGGCGCGGCCGGGGGCCGCACGCGCGCGCCGGCCGCGTGACGCTACGCTCGCGCGCAGCATGCAGGAGCTGATCGACCGCGCGCTGGCCGAGGACATCGGCTCGGGCGACGTAACGAGCCTCGCCGTTGTGCCTGCGGACGCCACCGCCCGCGCCCGCATCGAGCAGAAGGCCGAGGGCGTGATCGGCGGGTTGCGCGCGGCCGAGAGCGTGTTCCGCCGGGTGGACCCGGAGCTGCGCTGGCACGCGCACATGCACGACGGCGAGTGGCGCGAGGGCGGCCTCGTGGCCGAGGTGGCGGGCTCGGCGCGGTCGATCCTCGCGGGCGAGCGCGTGGCGCTCAACTTCCTCGGCCGGCTGTCGGGCATCGCCACCCTCACCGCACGCTACGTCCGCGCGGTGGAGGGCACGGGGGCGCGCATCCTCGACACGCGCAAGACCACTCCGGGACTGCGCGTGCTGGAGAAGCAGGCGGTGGTGGCGGGGGGCGGCCACAACCACCGGGCAGGCCTGTTCGACGCGATGCTCCTGAAGGAGAACCACGAGGCGCTGGGCGGCGGCGTGGGGGAGGCCACGCGCCGAGCGCTGACGGCCGCGCCCGACGGCATGAAGGTGGAGGTGGAGTGCGCCACCCTCGACGAGGTGGACGAGGCGCTGGCCGCCGGGGCCACGAGCATCCTGCTCGACAACATGACCCTGGATGAGATGCGTGCCGCCGTGGAGCGGACCCGCGGCCGCGCCGACACCGAGGCCTCCGGCGGGGTGACGCTCGAGACCGTGCGCGCGATCGCCGAGACAGGTGTGGACTGGATCAGCGTTGGCGCGCTCACACATTCGGCGCCCGCGCTCGACCTGAGCCTGCTGATGGAGCCTCTGTAGCTAGACTGACAGTCACCGGT
>JBKPDA010000030.1:0-11384 GCA_046727635.1 Actinomycetota bacterium
GCCGCCGTCGGGCGTGGCGACATCGCCATGATCGCCCTGCTGCTCGCGAATGGCGCCGATCCCAACCGACGCGAAACGATTCACCACCCCGGCGCCACTGCACTGCACGAGGCCGCAAGCCACGGATGGCTCGACGCGATCGAGGCGTTGCTTGATGCCGGCGCCGACCCGGCCGTGCGCGATGCGACCTACGACTGCACCCCTGCGGAGTGGGCCGAAGAGTTCAGTCAGACGGCTGCGCGCGACCTGCTCCGAGCCCTCGAATAGGGCGAAGCCGGCGCTAGCATCGGCTGCGACGTGATGCTTCGACCTACCTAACGCACCGGCTTCCACGGCCCGCCTGCGGCGCGGCCCGTCGGTGGTGTCCAGGCAGGAGCTCTGCGCTGCGTCTCAGTGGTTCTCGATCGCGGTGCGGGTCGCATCACGTTCTGAAAGGTGGTCCTGAAATGGACAAGCAGGAGCTGCTCGAGCGGTACGAGGCGTTGGGCGAGGAGGAAGACTTCCGGGCCGCGAAGCCCCTGTACGAGCACGCGGTCGCCGAGGTGCCGAACTCGCGGGTGTTGAACGACTACGGGTACCTGCTCGAGTGTCACGGCCGGCGCGAGCTGGCGCGCGCGGTCGAGCTGTACGAGCGGGCGATCGGACTCGACCCCGGCTACGACAAGCCGCATTACCAGCTGATCTCGGCGCACGCCGGCCTGCAGCAACCGGAGCTTGCGGTCGCACTCTACGAGCAGCGGCTGGCGGCGTCTCGGGGCGAGGTGAGAGAGCATCGCTTCCTCGCGAGCGCCTACCTGAAGGCCGGTGCCTACGAGCGGGCACGGGAGGTCGTCGAGGCGGGGCTGGCGCTTGCACCCGGCGACGCCGCGTTGACTGCGATGCGCGGCGAGGCGAAGGCGGGGCTCGGCGATCCGAACGGAGCGCTGGCCGATTGGCGGCTCGCGCTCGAGCTCGAGCCGGAGGACATCGGCGCCCTCTACAGCAGCGCTTTCCTGCTCGAGCGGGAGGGGCGGCTGGCGGAGGCGATCGACGCGTGGCGCTCGATCATCGACTGGAACGACGCGCGCGGCTACGCGTTGCAGACCGAGTGGCCGAAGCAGGAGCTCGAACGGCTTCGCGGCGCATGAGCCAGGCGATCGAGTCGGAGGGCGCTAGCGGCGGGTCAGGCGTCGGCGGCGAGGATGTCGAATGCGCTCAGCCAGCTCCGGGGCCTGTGCTTCGAGCAGGTCCGCTAGCTCCTCGCGAGTGCGTTGCTCCGTCCCTCCGCCGGCGACGTGGATCTCTGCGGCGACGCCCTTGGGAACCGAGTGGAGCGCGAGCAACAGGTGCTCGGGCTCCGGACAGCGGTGCCCGGCACGCCGCGCCTCCTTGCGAGCGGCCTCGAGCGCGCGCTTGGTGCGCGGGGTCATCCCAAGCGAGCCCTCCGGCGGGTTCTCGCCGCGCCCGACCAACTCGACGATGCGCGCCTCGACGGACTCCCGCGAAAACGAGAGGCGCTCCAGGCAACGGTTCGCCAAGCCCGCCTCGGATGAGAGCAGCCCCAGCAGCAGGTGCTCGGTGCCGACATAGCGATGCCCGAGCGCCCTGGCCTCGGCCACGGCGCGGGCGACGACCGCCTGACCTGCAGCACTGAACCCGGCTGGCCAGGGCTCAGCGCTGGGCGCGGGCGCTGGGGCGAAACGTTGCTGCGCTCCCTGCTTGCTGACGCCCAGCGCGGCGCCGATCTCTGTCCACGAGCGGCCCGCGACCCGGGCGGCCTGGACGTAGTGGTCGAGCAGCTCGTCGCCCACTGACCGCAGTTCGGACGCAACTCGCACCGCAGCCTCGAGCCGTTCGGCGACGTCCGCTCCCCGATGCTCGCGCTCGATGCTCGACACCAGGTCGGCAAGCTCGGGCGGGTGTGCAGGCATGCGTCAACGTTAACTTGACGCCGGTCGGACGTCAATCTCGCGTTGACGCTGTCCGGCCGCCGGTGCCAGCGCGACGGCAGCGGGCCTCGCCTCCGGAGAGGCGGTGGCCGCGCTCGCCGACGACGGTGTCGTAGCCGTCCGGGAGCGAGGAGATGAAGTCGTGCATGTAGGCGGCGCGAGCCGCCGCGATCGTCTCTTCCTCGCTCGCGTCGGGTCGGGCGTAGAGCAGGTTGGCGCAGCGCGCCGGCGACTATGCACGCCAGCGCCACCGCCCCGGCCCGCCAGTAGGGCCGGAAATACGCCAGCACGCGACGGACAAGCGGGCGATCGAGGGAGGCCCGATCGTCCTCCTCGCCCCAGTCGGTCGCCATTGCCGGGCCGACGCAGTACCTGTCCACGAGCCGAGGTTACCGCGCGGGTGTCAGCCCGCTCGGCGTGCTCCCGAGGATTGCCGAAGGCCCGCTTCGAGCAGGTCGACAGGCGCGAAGAAAACGCAGCCGACCTGGTCGTCGCGGCGCAGAACCGCGTTGGAAATGGCGGTGACCTCGCAGCCTCCGTTGTGCCGGGCCGCGGCGACGAGCATCGACGCGCCGTAGAAGAGAAACGCCCCGCCCGCCGTCGGCTCGAACACGAACAGCGGGAGCAGCAGGACGACGTTGAGCGCGTGGCCGACAGGCCCGGTGGCGCGCAGCGGCCGTGGCGCGCGCCGCGACCGGAGCAGCGCAAGCCCGATCACGAGCGACGGCAGCACCACCAGGCCGAGCGCGAAGTCCTGCCAGCTTGGCCCGCGCACGAGCAGCTCGAAGAGGATGAAGCCGGTACCCACGGCGACACGCGCCAGCACGCCGACGCGTCCGATGCGACCGGGCGTCGACATCAGGGCCCACCCTCCGCCGGCCCGCTGAGGATCTCTCCGTACGTCCCGTGGTTCACGAGCCGGGCGAGCTCCAACCCGTCGTCGATCGACAGGACGAACGTCCCAGGATGGCGCGCGGTCCACTCGGTCGCGGCGCCCTGGGACGCGAAGAAGTGCACGAAGTGGCAGAAGCTCCGGATCGTGTCCGCGTCGAACGGGGTCTCGCGGCGAAGGAACGACAGCACCGCGCCTTGCGGCGAGAGGTTGCGCGCACCGTCCGGTGCGACGACGAGCTCGATCGGCTGAGCCGTCGCTGGGCAGGTCGAACGAACGGTGACCGCGCGGGCGATGAGCTCGGGCAGGAAGAGGGTGTCCCACGCGCACCACGCGTGTATCTCGCGCCCGTCGACCTCCATGCGGTGTGGCATCCCCTCGAGCGCCATTCCCCAGAAGCCGACCACCTCGCCTTGCGCGTCGAGGTATACGCCGGCCTGGTCGTCCAGGAATCGGCCGACGTCACCGACGCCCGTTTCCGCGCGCTGCGCGAGCCGCTCGCGGGACACGGCCCGGCCCCCGGCAAGCAGTTCGTAGAGGGCGATCGCGAGCCGCTGCCCGCGGCGGTCCAGCGCGGGCCGGGCCGCGATCAGCTCGTCGGCTAGCTCCGGGACGTTGATCTCGACCGTCACCCTCGGGCTCCCTTGCCTTCGACTCATCGGAAGAAATATCACAAATTGCTGAAGTCAGGAACTTCTGTACCATTAAGCGTCATGGAAGCCGCGCTCGCGAACGCCCCGTTCCGCCTTCCCAGCTCACTGGACGAGGCCGCTCTCCTGGCCAAGTACTTCCGGGTGCTCGGCGAGCGCACGCGCCTGCGCGTGCTGGAGCTCCTCGCCGAGCGAGAGCGTTCGGTGGGCGAGCTGGTCGATCTCCTCGGCGAGCCCCAAACGAAGGTCTCCAACCACCTCGCGTGCCTGCGCTGGTGCGGATTCGTGACCACGCGCCGCGAGCACCGCACGATCCACTACCGCCTCGCCGACGAGCGCGTCGCGGCGGTCATCGAACTCGGCCGGGCGCTGCTGCACGACAACGAGGAGCACGTCGAAGCGTGCCGGCGTGTCGACGGAAAGGCGTGCTGAGCGTGGTTCGCGGTGCGTCGGATGGCAGGGCGGTTGGCGCCGCCGCGGTCGCACTCATCGGCGTCGTCTGCTGCGCCGGGCTGCCGGTGATGGCGGCCTTTATCGGCGGTCTCACGCTCGCCGCGGTCCTCGGCGTGGCGAGCGGGATCCTCGCCCTCGTGGGGCTTCTCGCGCGCGCCCTGGTCGTTGTACGCGGGCGACGCCGACGCCACTGCCCACCAGCCACTAGGAGCACGCCCCGGTGACGATCGAGATCCTCTACTTCGACGGCTGCCCGAACCACGAGCCGCTCGAGACTCATCTGCGCGAGTTGCTGGCCCGCCGCGGGGTCACCGCGGAGATCGAGCTCCGTCGCGTGGAGAGCATCGAGGCCGCGGAGCGCGAGCGCTTCCTCGGCTCACCGACCCTCCGGATCGACGGGCACGACGTCGACCCAGCCGCCGACGCACGCCACGACTACGGCCTCAAGTGCCGGCTGTACGCCACCGAACACGGCCTCAGCGGGATGCCCGCCGACGCGTGGATCCTCGACGCCCTCAGGCGCTGACCGCTTAGCGACAGCAGTCGTCCAAACACTCCGCGCCCGAGGCGTCGACCAGCGGGGTGGTCGCACAGCAGCCATCACCGCGCCACGTCTCGCGCCCCTCGCGGAGGGCGACGCCCGCAAGGCCTAGAGCCACTACCGGGTCGAGCCACCACGCGCCGATCAGGGAGTTCGCTGCCAGTCCGACCAGCACCGCCGCACCCTGGGCGGCGCAGAGGAGGTTCTGGGTGCCTTCGCCGGCGGTCGCGAGCGAGCCGAGCTGCTCGCCGAGCCGTCGCTTGGCCAGGCCGAGCGCCGGCATGAGCACCACGCTCGACGCGGTCACCGCGATGCCGAGAACCGTGGTCTCGGGATGGTCGCTGCCGACCAGCGAGCGCACGGCCTCAACCGCGATGTACGGCGCGAGCAGAAAGAAGGAGATGGCCACGGCGCGCTGCGCGCGTCCCTCTGAGAGCGCCGAGTGGGTCCGGGAGCCGGTGAAGCGCCAGATCACGATCGCCGCGGCGAGACCTTCGATCGCCGAGCCGAGCCCCCAGCCCACCAGGGCGATGCTGCCCGCCGTCGCTCCGGCGAGGATCCCGATCGCGCCTTCGACCGTCATCCAAGCGAGGCTGAGCCAGGAGAGGAGGCGAGCACGGCCGGCGGCGCGCAGCCAGCGCTGATCGCGCTCCGGCGGTGCCGGCGGGCGGACCTGCGTGATGGTGGGCAGCTCCATCCCGGTGCTCACGCTCTGACCTCCGCCTCGACGAGCACCGCGGTCAGCAACGTCCTGCCGTGATCGGTCAGCTCGTAGAGCACCATCTTGCCGTCACGACGGTTGCGAACGAGCCCAGCGGCGCGTAGTGCTCGTAGGTGGTGCGAGACGAGGTTCTCCGGGCGTTCGGTGACCCACGCGAGGTCGCAGACACACAGCTCATCGGTCTCACCGAGAGCGGCGGCGATGGTGAGTCGCGTGGGGTCGGATAGCGCCTTCGCGCGCTCGGCCAACTCGCCAGCGGTATGTGCCGCTAGCCGCCGACTGCGCAGGGCCTCGGCCTTCGGCAGGTCGAGGCAGAGTAGGTCGCAGCTGTCGTCCGCCATTAGAGAATCGTACCCACATCTCAACGGATGTAGAGATGACCGCGACTTCGGCCGGGACCTCGTGTTGGCTGGCCGATGGTGCGACGTGTTGCGGGGTTGCTGGCGGGGGTCGCGGCGCTGCTGCTCGTGCTCGTGGCGGGCGCTCGGCCGGCGCTCGCGCAATCCTGCCCCGGGGCCGTCGACTGTCCGTACACGACCTTCGGCTTGTTCGGCAGCCCCGTGCCGGCCACTTTCGCGCGACCGCAGGCGATCGCGGTTGACCCCGCAGGGAACGTCATCGTCGGCGATCAGCAGAGCGGCGTTGTGCGCAAGTTCGATCCCGCCGGCGTGCAGATCGCGCAGTGGGGGTCGCTCGGGACCGGCCCTGGACAGTTCCGCTCTGTGGGCGGGATCGCCACCGACGCCGCCAGCAACGTCTACGTGCTCGACAGCAACGACAACCGCGTCGAGAAGTTCGATCCCAACGGGAACCTGCTGACCCTGTGGGGCAAGCGGGGAACGGCTCCGGGCAGGTTCCGCATCGGCTGGAAGGGCGGCATCGCCGTCGGCGGATCGTTCGTCTACATCTCCGACAGCGACAACGAACGGATCGAGAAGTTCGACACCGACGGCAACTTCATCGAGCAGTGGACGACGCCGACCCACGACCTGAATCACCCGCTCGGACTCGTGGTCAGCGGCTCGCGTGTGCTGGTCGCCGATGACGACAACCACCGCCTCGTGGAGTTCACCACTGACGGCGGGCTGGTCGCGACCTCCGGCAGCGGTCCCGGCACGCACCTCAACCAGTTCTGGAACCCCTACGACGTTGCCGTGGATCAGCACGGCAACGTCTTCGTGGCCGACAACACCAACGATCGCATCGTCGAGCTCGACCCCTCCCTCACAGCGCTCGCCAGCTGGGGAAGCGACGGCAGCGCGCCCGGCTACCTGAAGTACCCGCGCGCGCTCGCGGTCGCGGCGACCGGCAACCTGCTGGTGGCCAACACCGGCAACAACCGCGTCGACAGCTACTCGTTCATGCCGATCCCGCCGACGCTGAGCCTCAGCGTCACGCGCCAGCACGTGCTCGGCCGCGGCCGCATCCTCGCCCTCGCGGGTTGCGACCGCGCGTGCAAGCTGCGGATCATCGGGAGCGTCGCGATCGCGCACGGCCACGCTCTCCGCCTGCGATTCGACCAGACGCTGACCAGCGCGGGCCAGACCACGCTCGCACTGCCGCTCTCGCAGCGGGCGCGGCTGGCCCTGAAGCGCGGGTTCGCGCGCCACCACCAGCTCACGATGAAGCTGACCGCCGCCCCGCGCGGGATCGGAGGGGTCGGCACCCGGCTACTGGTCCGGGTGCCGATCCTCCCTTAGCGATTACTGGCCTTCGTTGGTCGTGTCCGGCTGCGATCCGTTCAGCTGCTGAGCGGGCGGCTGGCTCACGGTGACCGTGAACGGCTGGCTTGCCGCGCCCTGGTTGAACGGCCCGCCCGGGATCAGCACCCGGAACACCTTGGTCCCGGGGACGAACAGCCGGCGCGTGATCGAGTAGACGGAGCCCGGGCCCACGGTCCCCACCTGCACGGTGTGGAAGCCGTTGCCGCTCGGGTTCTGGCGCTGCAGGTAGATCACGTGACCGGTCTTGTCCGGCGCCACCGTGCCGCTGAACGTGACGGACTGGCCGGCCGTGATCGCCGGGGGCGTCTCGGTGGCCGTGAGCAGGTCCTTCACGCCCTCGAACAGCTGCGCCGACGACTTCCCACCGCCCTTCACCTGATAGATCGTGTTGTGCAGCGGGGTCTCGACGAAGGAGTAGTTGCCGCTCGGGTCGGCGATGGTCTGCCCGACCTGCGTCGGGCCCTGGCCGTGAATGGTGGCGAACAGCGTTACCGTCTTGCCCGCGCCGCCGCTCAACGTCCCGCTCAGCGTCAGCGGCTGACCGACGGTGATCGGGTCGGCCGAGGGGTTGAGCGTGAGTTGCGGGTTCTGCGCCTGCGAGATCTGGTAGCTGAGCGCGTTCGACACGCTCGCGATGTTGCGTCGCGTGCCCTTCACCAGCACCCGGATGTCGGCATCGCCGGGCACACGGAACGTGTGGGTGATCGAGAAGCTGCCGCCGGGCTGCACGCGGCCCCGGTCGATCGTTCCCCAGCCCTTGCCCGTGTCGGAGTTCTGGCGCTGGAGGAGCACCCCGTCGCCCACCGTGAACGGAGACACGGTGCCCGTGAAGGTGACCTTGTGCGCGGGCCCGGTGAGCAGGTTCGATCCGTCAGCCGGGCCGCTGAGCGTGACGAGCGAGAACACGCGCTCGTGCACCGTGCGGCTGCGGGCGCCCAGCGACTTCACGTACCAGTTCCGGTTGCTGTCGACCACGCCCGGCTGGCGGAAGAAGGCATAGAAGCCCTGCCCGTCGGTCGTGGTCTGCCCCACCGGCGTGAACGCCGGCCTCGGGTTGATCCGGTGCCACAGCGTGACCACGCGGTGCCCGTTGTTCGGCCCCTTGAGCCGGCCGAAGATCACCAGCTGATCGCCGGCTACCACCGGGTTGTCCGACACGGCGATGGAGATGTTGTGGCGGCCGTTCGGGCTCGGGTGCTTCCGTGCCTGAGCGGCGGCCGGGATGAGCAAGAGCATGCAAATGAGCGCGCCGAGACCTGCCAGGCGCAGCCTGCGGAACGTGTACATGGACAGATCCCTCCCAGGGAATTCGCGTTTGCTGACCGCGCTAACACCGGCGCGAATTCCGCGCTTCGGCAGGGGGCAAAGATTTAGGTTCGCCGGGATATGGGACGCTTCGCCGATGCCGTGGGTCCCCGAGCTGTTCTCTGCGCCAGCGCTGCAGCAAATCGAGGAGAAGTGGCAGTGCGACCTTGTAACCGTGCCGTTCTTCGACGGTTTGCTGGCCGGGGAGTTCGATGCGCTGGTCGGGTCGTTTGCCGGCGAGCCCGAGCTGCACCATCCCGTACGCGGGCGCATCAGGGGCGCGCGGGCGTTCGAGACGTACGTCACCGAAACGCAGGCGTGGCTCAGGCAGCGCAACGCCTCGATCGAGGACGTCGAGCGTGTCGTCACCGAGCCAAGCGGCTTTGGGGAGGTGGTTCTCCACCTCGACGGTGAGACCGGACCGGTAGATCTTCCGGTCGCGATCGTCAGCGAGCGCCACTCAGACGGACGCATCGACGAACTGCGGATCTACTACAGCAGCTGGCCGCTTACCGGCCGCCACGCGAACCGCCCGCCGGTGCTGCAGCCCGATCCGGCGCTGCACGAGTCAGATGTCGTGGCCGAGTACCAGCGCGCGCTGTCGGCCGGCGACGTCGAAGCGATCGTGGCGGCATTCGAACCCGACGCCTACGCTCGCGAGCCTGCGGGCGGCCAGTACGTCCACAGAGGTCCCGACGGGCTGCGCGCCTTCTACGAGCTCTTGTTCTCCAACGACGGCGGCATCCCGCTGGAGCACTGCGCGCTCATCGACGACGGGCGCGCGTGCGCGCTCGAATACAACGTGGTGCGGTGGGGCAGGACGGAGCTGCCGCCGGAGGCAGGGGTCGCCGTCTACGTGCGGGGTCCGAGCGGCAAGCTGGCTGCTGCCCGTATCTACGACGACGTCGACCCGCCGCTCGGTTCACCTAGGTAGGTCCGCTTGTTCCAGCCGTGGAACGGCGAGAGGTCGCCCGCGTCCCAGGCCTCGCGCAGCCCCGGGGTGCTGAGGTCCCAATCGGGGCGAATCTCGCGCGTGACGGCCCGCAGGTCGTGCCACAGGTCATAGACCGAGGGACGGCCCCAGAACCAGTAGCCGTTGTAGATGCTGTGGACGACGAGCCCGGGCTTCAGCACGAGCGTGTGCGGGATCATCGGGTCGTTGTCGGGGTCCGTGTACTCCTGGATGTCGAGGTCCTCCTGGACGATGCGCTCCGGGTCCGAGAGGAAGGGCCACTGGGCGCCGACCGAGTTGCGGAACTCCTGGAGGGTGTGATGGTCGTCGGTCGCGATCGTCGCGATCCGCGTGTAGGCGACCGCGATCTTCGGATAGAACGCGGCGAGCTCGAGATGCTGCTGGTGCTCCTTCGGGCAGTAGTGCCCGCGCGCGAGCGTGAGGATCATGGGATCGTCGCCCTGAAGCTCACTGAGCCTTCGCGGGACGTCCTCGTGGTCGGGCAGCTCGTAGTCCGGGAACGTCGCGCCCGGGACGATGTCGGAACGCATCGCGTAGACCCCCGTGGATTCGTGTCCGGCTCATGCTCGTCTCGAGCGGCCTCAGTCGCGCCCGTGAACACCCTGGTCGCGGACTGACCAGGGATCACACGGGCGCGAAGGAGCAACCGACGCGACACGCTGCCGCCAACACCAACCGACCGTTGGAGGTCAGCATGAGCACCGACGTAGGCAGCGCCGGTTCGGCGGAGACGGCGGAACTGAGCACGATCGACATGAACCTCGAGGTCGTGACGTTGCCGGTGTCGGATGTCGATCGAGCGAAGAGCTTCTACCAAAGCCTCGGATGGCGGTTCGACATCGACCTGGTCGTTAGCGACGACGTCCGGACGGTGCAGTTCACGCCGCCCCACTCGGGGTGCTCGATCCAGTTCGGCAAGGGCCGCATCACGGCCGAGCCGGGATCTGCCCAGGACATGTTCCTCGTGGTCAAGGACATCGACGCCGCCCGGGACGAGCTCATTAGCCGCGGCGCCGACGTCAGCGAGGTGCAGAAGGCGCGGCCGCCGGACTTCCACGGGCCAGAAGGCGAACGCTCCTACTTCGCGCGCGCGGAGTTCAGCGATCCGGACGGCAACACCTGGGTGCTTCAAGAGATCACGACCCGGCTCCCCGGCCGGACGTGGGAGGACTGACATGGACGTCGCATCGCTGGCAGAGCTGCTGCACGAGACCTCCGAACGCCACGCCTCGTTCGAGGCCGTGGCCCCGGCGCACGACTGGTGGGACTGGTACGCCGCCTACATGGACGCTCGTCAGAGCGGGAGCAGTCCGGACGACGCCTCGGCCGCTGCGGACCGCTACATGGCGGACGTCAAGCATGTCGTCGCGTCGCGGACATGAACTCGTTGAACGGCACCGGTTCAGACGCGTGGTCCCAGTCCTGGACGCATTTCGGCGTCGACCGCCGTAGCGCCGGCTACTGCCGGGTGACGTTCGACCACCCTCCGATCAACACGATCACGGCAACGACGGTCGCGGAGCTCGCCGAGCTCGTCGGCTTGATCGAAGAGGACCCGGACCTCAATGTCGTCGTCTTCGACAGCGCCAACCCCGACTTCTACCTGGCCCACTACGACACGGAGCACGACCCGGCCAGGACCGCGGCACTGGGTGTTGGTCCGACCGGAATGCACGCGTGGCTCGATCTGCTCGTGCGTCTGTCCCGCGCCCCGGCGGTCAGCATCGCCTCGATCCGCGGACGTGCGCGCGGCGCGGGAAGCGAGTTCGTGCTGGCGTGCGACCTGCGCTTCGCCTCGCGTGAGAACGCCCTGCTCGGCCAGTTCGAGGTCGGGTCCGGCGTGGTCCCAGGTGGGGGTCCGATGGCCCGGCTGTCCCGCCTGGTCGGGCGTGGCCGCGCGCTCGAGATCCTCCTGGTGGCCGACGATCTGGATGGACCTCGCGCGGAGCAGTACGGGTATGTCAACAGGGCGATCGCCGACGACCAGCTCGACGCGGAGGTTGACGCGATGGCCTCGAGACTCGCGCGCTTCAACCGCGAAGCGATGGCGCGCACCAAGTCATACGTGGACCGAGTGACGTTGCCGCCCGACAGCGAGTTTCCGCCGGCGCTGGCCGACTTCTTCGAGCTGCTCGGGCGTCCCGCGCAGCGGGCGCAGTCCGCTCGGCTCGAGGACCTCGGGCTCAACGTCGACAGC
>JBKPDA010000031.1:0-7707 GCA_046727635.1 Actinomycetota bacterium
CGGCCACGCCGATCAAGCACCTCGTGGTGATCTTCCAGGAGAACGTCTCGTTCGATCACTACTTCGGCACCTACCCGCACACGAACAACCTCGTGAACACGCCCGGCCTCGGCGGGAAGGGCAACCTGCTGAACAACAACCCGAACACCGACGCGAACGGGCACCAGGTGAACCCGCGCCGGCTCGACCCGGCGAACATCAACGACGTGCTCACCTGCAGCCAGGACCACGACTACAACGACGAGCAGAAGGCCTTCGACGGCGGCAAGATGGACAAGTTCGTGACGAGCGTGGGCACCGCCTCGGGCACCAACGGTCCCGGCCAGGCGTGCAGCGCCTCGGACACGATGAACTACTACGACGGCGCCACCGTCACGGGCATCTGGAACTACGCCCACCAGTTCGCGATGAGCGACAACTCGTTCGGCACGACGTTCGGGCCGTCGACCCCGGGTGCGCTCAACCTGGCCTCCGGCAACACGGGCGGCGTCGGCCTGACGATCAACGGCGCGGACACCGACGGCGACACGGTGCCCGACGGCAAGGGCGCACGGTCGATGATCGAGGACGCCCAGCCCTACTACGACGATTGCTCCACGCGCGACGCGGCGTCGCTGACCGGCAAGAACATCGGCGACCTGCTGAACGCAGCCGGCCTCAGCTGGGGCTGGTTCCAGGGCGGCTTCCGGCCAACCACCACGTTCGCCACGGCCACCGGCGGCAACCAGCCCACGAGCCAGTTCACACCGGACGAGTTCAAGGGCAAGTTCGCGGTCAAGCCCGCGTCGGACCAGGGTCTCTGCAACGCGTTCCACCCGGTCGGGGCCGCCGTGGGCGGCACCGGCGGCACCACGCCGGGCGGCACAAACTACGGCAACAAGGACGACTACATCCCGCATCACGAGCCGTTCCAGTACTACGCGTCCACGGCCAACCCGCACCACCTGCCGCCGGCCTCCCTGTCGGCGATCGGCACGGACACGCAAACCATCACTGGCGGGACGCCGCAGTTCGACACCGCCAACCACCAATACGACACGAGCGACTTCGACGCCCTGGTCGGAGCGATCAACCACGGCTACATCTCGCCGGATCGCCTGCCCGCCGTCAGCTTCCTGAAGGCGCCCGGCTACGAGGACGGCCACCCCGGCTACTCGGATCCGATCGACGAGCAGGAGTTCATCGCGCGCGAGATCAACGCGCTCGAGCACACACCGGACTGGTCGAGCACCGCGGTGGTGATCTCCTACGACGACTCGGACGGCTGGTACGACCACGTGTACAGCGGCGTGCACAACCCGTCGGACACCTCAGCGGTCGCTGACCCGCCGGGGCCGCAGGACTTCCTGACCGGCACCGGGCTGTGCGGCAAGTCGCTCGCGGGACAGCTGGCCGGCGAGAACGGCCGCTGCGGCTATGGTCCTCGCCTACCGCTGCTCGTGATCTCGCCGTGGGCGAAGCGGGGCTACGTGGACCACACGCTCACGGACCAGAGCTCCATGATCAAGTTCGTCGAGGACAACTGGAACCTGCCGCGCATCGACGGCTCGTTCGACGCGATCGCCGGCACGCTCGACCACATGTTCGACTTCGCGCACAAGCACGGAGCGAACTCGGCCTTGTACATCGACCCGACGACGGGAGAGCGGCTGGGACCCGGCTAGCCGCTCGGGCGCCGGCGCTTGCCGCGCTCCTGGTGGGGAATCGGCCCCGTGGTGACGGTGGGGGGCGTCGGCGAGCTGCAGGCGGCGTCGGCGCTGTTTGGCTTGGGCAGCCGCGGCTTGGCGGTGCGCGGCGCGGCGGCGAAGTTGAACGCGCTCGTCAAGTCGCCGGTCACGCGGCGGCGCCACTTGCTCAGGTTGGGCACTTCCACTCCGAAGCGGGTCTCGAGGAAACGCAGCATCGAGGTGTGGTCGAACACGTCGGAGGAGACGAGGCCGCCGCGCGAGAACGGTGACACCACCAGCATCGGCACGCGGAAGCCGAGCCCGATCGGGCCGCGCACGCCCTCGGCCACGTCCGGCAGGTTGGCCACGGTGACGAACTCGCCCTTGGTGCCGGCCGGCGGCACCGGGGGCGCCACGTGGTCGAAGAAGCCGCCGTTCTCGTCCCAGGTGATGAAGAGCGCGGTCTTGGCCCAGATCTTCGGGTGCGACAGGATCGCCTCGACTACCTGACGGGCCACGATCTCGCCAGAGACAGCCGTCGAGAAGCCCGGGTGCTCTGACTCCAGCACGCCGGGAGTAAGCCAGGAGACCTGCGGCAGCCGGTTGTGCTTCAGGTCCGCGATGAAGTCGTCCGGATAGACCGGCTCGATGCCGAGCTTGGCGAGCTTCGAGCCGGCCGAGTACGCCTTGAAGTACGGCAGCACGTTGTCGAACGAGCCGCCCGCCTTCGACGTGTACACCTTCCAGCTCACGTGGTGCGACGACAGCCGCTCGGGCATCGTCGTCCAAGTGAACTTGCCGGCCAGCGACCCGCGGCTGCCCACGAGCGTCTCGAGCAGCGGGCCGCCATGCGTGCCGGCCGGATCGAGCGTGGCGGACATCGACATCAGCCGGTTCGGGTCGGTCGGCCCAATTACGGAGCAGTGGTAGCGGTCGCAGATCGTGAAGGCGTCCGCGAGCGCGTAGTAGAGGCCGAGGTCCGAGCGCTTGTAGTAGCCCATCGTCTCGGGCCCGACGCCGGCCGCGTCCACCGCCTCGTGCGTGGTCACGAAGGCGTCCATCTTCCCGCCGTTCCAGGCCCGGTGCTGCGGGCCCCACTCGTGGGTCAGGTCGGGCAGGCAGCCCTTGCTGAGGTGGAACGGCGTGAGCTTGCCGCCGCTCGCGTCGGTCTGCGTGAACGCCGCGCGGCCCTTCTTGTCGTCGAAGCCGCGCACGCCGGAGAGCGTGCCGAAGTAGTGGTCGAACGAGCGGTTCTCCTGGATCAGGAACACCACGTGCTCGATGTCCTTCAGCGAGCCCTTCTTCGGAGTCGCGGCCGCCGCGCGAGCCAGGAGGTCACCAAGCCCGCCACCCAGCGCGCTCATGCCGAGACCGGCGACGCCCAGGTCCCGAAGCGCTTCACGACGCGTCAAGCCGTCGCCCACGGCGGCGAGCCTACCTCACCGCGGCGAATCGCCGCCAGCTAACGTCCGTCGCTGTGCCTCGGCCGCGCGTACTCATCCTCTCCGCGGCCATCGGCGAGGGACACGACCTCCCGGCTCGCTGGATCGCGGCCGGTCTCGCCGAGGAAGTCCCTGACGTGCCGGTGACGATGGCCGACGGCCTCGCGGCAATGGGCGACCTCGTGGAGCGGGTGATCATGGGCGGCAGCGCGTTCGACTCTCGCCTCGGGAACCTGATGTTCGACGTCGAGCACTGGCTGATCACGAAGGTCTGGCCCCTGCGCGAGGGATTCGCGCGGGTCGGCACGCGGGTCGGCGGACCGGGGTTGCTGCGGCTGATCAAGGGCGAGGACCCGACCGTCGTGGTGTCCACCTATCCGGGCACCACCGAGGTGCTCGGCAGGCTGCGGCAGCGAGGCCGGCTGCACGTGCCCGTCGTCTCGGCGATCACGGACCTGGCTTCCCTGCGCTTCTGGTCGCACCCAGGGGTGGACCTGCACCTCGTGACTCACCCGGAGTCCGTGGAGGAGGTGCGCGCGGTCGCCGGCGCGGGGACGGCGGTGGTGCCGGCGCGCGGAATGAACGACCCGGGCTTCGTCCGTCCCCCCGACCGCGCCGAGTCCTGGCGCGCGTTCGAGCTCCCGCCCGACGTGCCGGTGGTGGTGGTATCCGGTGGCGGCTGGGGAGTCGGGGACATCGAGGGCGCCGTCGATGTGGTGCTGGAGATTCCCTCAGCGCTGGCCGTGGTGATGTGCGGGCGCAACGAGGAGCTTCGTGGGCGGCTCGCCGCTCGCTATGGCGCGGAAGCACGCGTGCGGCTGCTCGGCTTCACCGACCAGGTGCCGCAGCTGTTCTCTGCGGCAGACGCGCTGGTGCACTCCACCGCCGGGCTCACCGTGCTCGAGGCGCACGTCTGCGCCTGCCCCACGATCTCCTACGGCTGGGGCCGCGGCCACATACGGGAGAACAACCGCGCGTTCAAGCGCTTCGGCCTCGCCGACGTGGCGCGCAATCGTGGCGAGCTGCGCGCGGCGCTTCGCCGCGCGATGGCCAGCCGGCCCTCACCCCCGGACTCCTTCGCCGCGCTGCCCACCGCTGCCGCCGTGCTGAGCGACCGGTTCGGCCTCCGCCGCGCTCCCGCGCACGCCGGCGATCGCGGCTGAGGCGCCGAGCACTCCAGCTCCAACTCCCGCGGTGGCCACGCCGATCACCAGCCCGGCCGTGACCGGCTCGCCGAACGCCGCCATCGCCGCGATTGCCGGGACGATCACCTGCGCGGCCACCACCACCGGCGCCACGCGTGACGCCGGGAGACCGCGCAGCGCGCTCATCTCGGCCGTGAGGGCGAGGCCCCCGGCCGCGGCCGCTCCCGCGACCGCCAGCGCCGCGTGCCCGAGCCGGCCTTCGGTCACGCCGTCGGCGGCCAGCTTCAGCGCCACCGCAGCCAGCGCATCCCCCGCGGCCGCTCCCACAGCGGCCAGCCGGAAGGGCAGGCGGCCGCGCAGCGCAAACGGCAGCAGCGTGAGCAGAACGAGCGGCGCCACCAGCAGGAC
This sequence comes from Actinomycetota bacterium, assembly GCA_046727635.1. Taxonomy (GTDB): domain Bacteria; phylum Actinomycetota; class Thermoleophilia; order Solirubrobacterales; family Thermoleophilaceae; genus JAICJR01. The sequence continues at coordinate 4,663 of JBKPDA010000031.1, forward strand.
CAGCGCGGTCACCGAGCTGATGTGGCTCGAGCGGGATGGCGCCTCCACGCCAACCACGATCACGCCCGCGATCACGAGCGCGGCGCCCGTCAGCTGGAGGGGGCCCACGTGCTCGCCCAGGCGATAGTGGGCCAACACGAGCAGCAGCACGAGACCGAGCGCCAGCACCGGCTGCACGAGCGTGACCGGCGCGAGCGCCAGCGCGATGAGCTGGAGGATCGCGCCGGCCACCGAGAGCGCGGTGCCCACGAGCCAGCGCGGGCGCGACGCCAGCCGCACGAGGAAGGACGCCCGCAGCGCCTGCTCGGATGGCGCCTCTCGTGCCTCGAGCGCCTGGAGCAGGTAGCCGCACTCGTAACAGACGGCCGCGGCTATCGCTGTGATCAGACCGAGCGTCATCGGTGACAGGATTGCCGCGTGCGCACGATCGTGCTCGGGGTGGCTGCGGCCGCCGCCTGGTCGGCTCCCGCGCTGGCGCCGGTGGTCCCGCCTGTGGCGGACGCTCTGGGCGTGCCCCGCAGGCTGCCCTCAGGCACCCGCGGCGTGGGGCTCACCTTCGACGACGGCCCGCATCCGGAGGGCACGCCGCAGGTGCTCGACATCCTCGGCGAGGCGAGCGTGCGGGCCACCTTCTTCCTCGTGGGCGAGCAGGCAAGGCGCTGGCCGCGGCTGGCCGAGCGGATCGCGGCCGAAGGTCACACGGTGGCGCTCCACGGCCATCGCCACCGCAACCTGCTGCGGGTGCCGCCGCGGGCGCTCGCGCGCGACCTCGACGAGGGCGCCAGGATCGTGGAGGCGACGAGCGGGCGAGCGCCCGTGCTCTACAGGCCCCCCTACGGCATCTTCAGCCCGGCTGGCCTCGCGATCGTGCGCCGGCGCGGCTGGACGCCGCTCTTGTGGTCGCGCTGGGGACACGATTGGCGCCGCTCCAGGAACCCGGATCGCATCGCGGGCGAGGTGACGCGCGACCTGGCCGAGGGCGACGTGCTGCTTCTGCACGACGCGGACCACTACAGCTCTGCGGGCTCGTGGCGGAACACGGTGGCGGCGATGCCGCGGATCCTGCAGGAGCTCGCGCGGCTCGACCTGCCGGCCGTGACTCACCCCGCAGGGTCGGACTGACTCGCTCTGCTCACTCGCCGGACCGCCCAGACCGCGGCCACGCAGCCCACGACTGTGAGGATCACGACTAAGCGCTCGTGACGCTTGGCCGTGTGGATGGCGTCGTCGCCTTCGCTCATCATCCCCTGCACGAGCACGCCGACGAGCATGGCGCCGATCACAAGCCCCACGCGCGAGTGGCTGGTGTTCCAGTCCACGCCCACGACGATGGCCACGGGCAGGAGCAGCAGCACGACCAGGAGCAGGAAGCTGACTGGGTCGCTGACCGTGTCGTAGCGCGTGAGGATGGCCCCGAAGGCTCCGGCGGCGGCAGCCGTGAGCGCCGTCCCGGCCTTCGAGCCGTGCGGGGCCAGGCGTGCCCGGAGCCGGTCGCGCGCGGGCCTCGCTGTCTCCGCCTCTCGCCTCCGCTGCCACGCTACGTACTTGGAGACGCCGTCGCGGAAGTGCGTGGCCGGGCGCCAGCCAAGCTCGCTCGCGGCCCGCTCGCCTGAGATCTCGATGCGGCCGCCGAAGTCGCCGGCGCGGGCGGGGGTGTGCTCGATCGTGGTGTCGCCGACCAGCTCGGACACGGTCGTGGCGATCTCGCGGATCGACACGTCCTCTTGCCCCACCAAGTTGTAGGTGCGGTTCGCGGCAGCCGGCGCCTGCGCGCGCACCACGCCGTCCGCGAGGTCCTCGACGTACACGAAACGCCGTGTCTGCTCCCCGCTGCCGGCGATCGTGAGCGGCTCGCCGTCGAGCGCGCGGCGCACGAACGACGGCACCACCGCGGCCGGACGGGCCCGCGGACCGAACGGGATGCCGAAGCGCAGGATCGTGGTCTCGAGCCCGTAGAGCTCGCCGTAGGCACGGCAATAGAGCTCGCCCGCGAGCTTAGTGGCCGTGTAGAGGTGCGCGGGAGGCTGGAGCGCCACCTCCTCGTCCACGCGCCCCTCGGCCTCGGAGTAGACCCAGATCGTGGACGCGTACAGCACACGCCCCAGTCCCAACTCGCGCGCCGCCTCGAGCACGTGCAGCGTGCCGCACGCGTTCAGCCGCTCGGCCGAGCGCGGATCGTCGGCCACCTCCCCCACGTCGGCGGCGGCGGCCAGGTGCGCGATCGCGTCGCAGCCACGAGCGCCCTTCAGCACGGACTCGTAGTCGAGCACGTCGCCGATCACGGTCGGCACCTCGCCGCGCGCGTGGTGCGGCGACGGCCGGATGTCGAAGATCACGGCCTCGTGGCCGGCGGCGCGCAGCCGGTCGACCACGAAGGAGCCGATGAAGCCCGCTCCGCCGGTGACGAGCACCCGACTCACGACCCGTCCTCCGGCCGGTAGTAGAGCGGCACGCACCAATGATGGCCCGCGACCCAGTCGGAATTGGGCAAATCGTCGCCGGTGTGCATGATCCGGTGGCAGGGGGCGTCGTAGACCTTGCCGGTGGAGCGTTCGATCGGGTCGAACACTATGTACTTGTAAAGCCCCGAGACCATCCCTTCAGGCAGCTGCAAGCGGCCGGGATGCGACGCATCGAGCAGTTTACGGGCAATCTCGTTCTTCCACAGAACTATCTCCTCGAGCCGCTCGGTCTGGACTAGTCCCAGCGCCGCCGTGAACTCGCTCATCCGGAAGTTGAGCCCCTGCACCTCGTAGTCGGGCTTGCCGTAATCGCGAAACGAGCGGGCGAAATCGAGTAGGTCGTCGTCGCGGGACACCAGCACGCCGCCCTCGCCAGTGCTGATCGTCTTCGTGGCGTAGAACGAGTAGACGCCCGCGTCGCCGTAGGTGCCCGGCCGACGCCCCTCCCACGAGGCGCCGTGAGCGTGGGCGCAGTCCTCGAGCAGGAAGATCCCGTGGTCGCGGCAGTACGCCGCGATGCGCTCCGCCTCGAACGCGATGTGGCCGCCGATGTGCACCAGCACGCAGGCGCGCGGCCGGTGGC